>SESX01000299.1 GCA_004367365.1 Candidatus Acetocimmeria pyornia | reverse complement strand
GTGCTTTTTTTGCGGCGGGTGCTACGCGGCCTGCCCCATGGACATCAACTTCCCCTTCTTTATCTTTATGCTGCGCCTGGCGGCCATGAGCGAGGGCTTCGGGTGGGAGGACGTGAAAAGAATGGAAGGCTACGCCGAAGAGGAGTATCTTCCCAAGGGCATCACCGTCACCACCCGGGAGCGAAACCCCTACATTCTGGAAAACCGACCGGAGATCAAGGAAATCAGGACCAGGGCAGGATTGGAGCCAAAAAGGAAGGTCACGCCGCGTGCCCTGGCTGAAATCAACATGATCTCGGACTTGAGCGGGATGACGGCCTTTATGAAAAAGATTGGGGGAGTACCGGTCTACGACTGCTCCCGTTGTGACGCGGAAATAGAGAGAAAGTGCAAGGAAAAGGTCCGCCCCAAGAAAGTGGGCCGGATCCGCACCCATGACCGCTACTACAACTACGGCCTGCCCGGAGGTGGTGGGGATTGAAGGCTCAGGCGGTGAGAAAGGGTCTTGTTGAAAAGATCCCTGTCCCTGAACGGATGTTTTTCTTCCGCAGCTGCGTGGCCAGCAACAAGTACCCGGGAATCGAAACCGGGGCGGTAGATGCCCTCAAGATCCTGGGGGTTGAGATGGTAGAGACGGACGACCAGACCTGCTGCGGCGGGTTTGTGACCTTTGCCAATGTCGCGGCACCGACTGCGTCCATGCCGGCCGTGGCCCGGAACCTGTCGCTGGCCGAGGAAAGAGACCTGGATGTCTGCGTGGTCTGCAACGGCTGCTGGACCTTTCTCAACGAGTTTGCCCACTTCATGAACGGAAACCAGGAAGTCAAGAAAGCCATCAACATGATGCTGGGGATGATGGGGCGGAGCTTCAAGGGGACCAGTGGTGTCTACCACGTGGCCGAGCTCTTTTACCGCTTGAAGGACTGCCTGACAGAAAAGGTGGCAGGCTCCCGGCCCCTGAAAGGCCTCAGGGTCGCCACCCACTACGGGTGCCACTATCTTAACAGTGGAAAGTATACTGCCATCGACGACCCCTTTTACCCGACCTTCATCGAGGAACTGGTGGAGATCATGGGTGGAACCAATGTCTGGTATGAGGCCAACCGGGAGTGCTGCGGGACGGGTTTTTCCCAGGTCATCAACAACAAGGAAGTATCTTACGACCACACGGAAATGAAGCTGGACAGCCTCCAGGCCGTGGACCCCGATTTCACGGTGGTGATCTGTCCCTACTGCTTTACCCAGCTGGACCGGATGCAGCAGCAGCTCCACTACCGGAGGGGCAAGGAATACGACCTTCCGGTGGTCCACATCTCCCAGCTGGTGGGCCTGGCCCTGGGTGTTCCAACGAAGCGCCTTGCCTTTGATGCCCATATGGGCGGGCGGGCAAAACTTGGGCAGGTACTGAAACACTTCGATTGAGGGGAGAGGTAAAAATGATGTTCAAAACCCTGGTGATCGGCGGCGGGGTAGCAGGGCTGACGGCTGCCGAGACCCTGGCTGCCGCCGGCCGCCCGGTCCTGCTGGTTGAGAA
>SESX01000298.1 GCA_004367365.1 Candidatus Acetocimmeria pyornia | reverse complement strand
GATCCGGGTGTGCTTGAGCCCTGCCAGTTTAAGGGCATTTCCGCCGTCTCCCGGCCCCCCACCCAGGGAAGCTGCCAGCTGGGCAGGGTTTTTCTCAACAGCCTCTTCAAGGGCAATGGAAGAAGCCGTGGACCCAGGGACAAAAAAGTCCTGTCCCGTCTGGCCGTTGAGGTCGTACCCGGACGAATGCACGGCATTAAATTCCTGAACGAAAGTGGCAACCAGTTCATCCAGCCCTGTACGTATGCTACCGTTAATCTCGTCACGGCTTTCCAGCAGCCCTTTCAACTCGCCCTTTTGGATTTCCACCGGTCTTCCCGTATCCGCCCAGACCACTTGGGCCAAATCCCTGTTTGCCGGGTCCGGAAGAGCCTTGAGTTCACCAGCATCGTGTTCACTCACCAGGGGGGTGCCACCAACCATGACCACGATTGCCCCGGTCTCCCTTTCGTCAAGGCTGATACTGACCAACCTTGAGAGCTCGTCCAAAAGGACATCCCGTCGGTCCAGGTAGTCGTTGGGATTACCCCCGGTATTCAGGAGCTTGACCACCTGATGGTTCAAATCCGAGATCCTAGTGGCCAGGGAATTGATCCGGGAAACCACCGTGTAAACCGTCTCGTCCAGGTTGCGTGCCAGTTCCTCAAGCTGGCTGTCCAGGTGCCGGATGGCCTCCGCTACCGCCCGACCTCTCTCGATGACCACCACGCGGGTCGCATTGTTCTCCGGGTCAAGGCTCAAGGCCTCCAACGCCTCCCAAAAACGACCAAAAATACTGGACAAGCCCTCATCGGAAGGCTCGTTGATAAAGGTTTCGATCTGTTTCAGGGTGGTCTCCCGCCTCTCCCACCGCCCCAATCTCCCAAGTTCGTTTCTCATCTGAAGGTCCAGGAACCTGTCACGGACCCGCTCCACAAATTCGGCGGCCACACCGTTTCCCACCTCACCCCCAGGGTCGGTATACTCCGGAACCCGGTGCGGGGGGATAGAACTCATACTGACACGCTGGCGGGAATAACCATCAGTGTTGGCATTAGCAATATTGTGGGCAGTTACCTGGAGGGCTTTCCTCTGGACCAGCAAACCCTGGAAGGCAATCTCTATACCCGAAAAAGAACCAGCCATGAGCATCACCAGCCACCATGACGGGCCCGGGTCTTACAGGCGTCGGTCCACAACCCGGGCTGCCTGTCCTGTATTTGCACCACTCCACCTTCCTCCCGCACGGTAGGTTACCGTGCCGCCTGCACCAAGGAGCACCTGAAGAGAAAAGTCTATGTAACGCAGAGACCGGCGGATAAGTTCACCATTGGTGCGGTTGAGGCTTCCCACCCGCTCGACACTTTGAGATAACCTGTCCTGCACCTGTTGAAAACGGGTACTCAAGGGTTCGGGACACTGTTCCATGAGGGTTTTGACCTTCAATACCCCTGCGCTTGTTTCTTCCCCGGCGGCGAGCCGGTCCACGATTTCACCCCGCACCTCTTCGAGCCGCGCCGCTTTCCGGACCAGCACCTCCTCTGCCACGACCACTTC
>SESX01000297.1 GCA_004367365.1 Candidatus Acetocimmeria pyornia | reverse complement strand
GGGCAGCGCTGGCTGTCTATCCGGGCGCGGGCCGGTTTTCAGCCTACCTATGAGGGATTGAAACTTAGTGCTCTGGACTATTTCAGCCGGCGACCGTACAGTTTTCAGCCTACCTATGAGGGATTGAAACCCCACATAAAAACTTGTTAGATATTCCGCTTTGGGTTTTCAGCCTACCTATGAGGGATTGAAACTCTCACCACCTTCCGCCCACAACTAAACTCTCCTTCGTTTTCAGCCTACCTATGAGGGATTGAAACACCTCCTAATTTGGGACGACCTCTTTAAAGGGCGGGGTTTTCAGCCTACCTATGAGGGATTGAAACTTGTAATACTGCTCCGGGTGGTGCCGGCGCATCCAGTTTTCAGCCTACCTATGAGGGATTGAAACCTGAGCTTGTACAACAAGTACTTGACCGATAACCAGGGTTTTCAGCCTACCTATGAGGGATTGAAACGTGGTTTCCAGAATCTCAAAATTGCCGCTCCCCGAAGTTTTCAGCCTACCTATGAGGGATTGAAACAAGACTTTTCGGCCTACACGGTGACGATCCGCTTTGGTTTTCAGCCTACCTATGAGGGATTGAAACCCTCAAGGCGGGCCTTTTCAAACTCCTGATTGCTTGAGTTTTCAGCCTACCTATGAGGGATTGAAACGCCGGTAGACGGCTCGGTACTTCTTATCTGGATCCGTTTTCAGCCTACCTATGAGGGATTGAAACTGGCTTCCACGTACACTGGCGGGTGGACGACTTCCGGTTTTCAGCCTACCTATGAGGGATTGAAACTCTACAATGCGGTGGACTGGAAAAAGATACGCACCAGTTTTCAGCCTACCTATGAGGGATTGAAACTTATCGACTTGCCGCTGCCCAGCCGGGAGGATTTGCGTTTTCAGCCTACCTATGAGGGATTGAAACCAGGTAGCGCCGCAGTCTTCGTACACGCGGGAAAGAGTTTTCAGCCTACCTATGAGGGATTGAAACGTGATTTCGGAGTGCCAACCGCACTCCCCGCAATCCCGTTTTCAGCCTACCTATGAGGGATTGAAACCCGCTATCGTCTGCCTGGTCCGGATCCACTGGCAGGTGTTTTCAGCCTACCTATGAGGGATTGAAACCCCGGGACGCTTTCCGGACTTCGCGGTCGAGTTCGAGTTTTCAGCCTACCTATGAGGGATTGAAACCGGTCCAGATCCAGCAATTCATCCTTTTTCTGCTCCAGTTTTCAGCCTACCTATGAGGGATTGAAACTCTCCACGGTGCGGCGCTTGTGGTCCAGTTCCAGGCGTTTTCAGCCTACCTATGAGGGATTGAAACCTCTACTCCGCCTACGCCGCACTTTACTCCGCCTATGTTTTCAGCCTACCTATGAGGGATTGAAACCGGCCGTCATCTACCAGCCCGGGCAGTTTGCCAAAGTTTTCAGCCTACCTATGAGGGATTGAAACTTTTCTTCCGCCTGGAGCCACGGGGCCGGGGCCCTGGCGTTTTCAGCCTACCTATGAGGGATTGAAACTTTGCTACCAATTTTACACCATTCACGACCAAAA
>SESX01000296.1 GCA_004367365.1 Candidatus Acetocimmeria pyornia | reverse complement strand
TGAAAGAGAGGCTTGAATGTCCTTTCTGCGGGTACAGGTTCAGGTGTGAAGAGGCTTTACGAAGCTGCCGGAGTTGTCCCCGGCAGAAGCGGTGCGGGGGATTCAAGTGCCCGCGCTGCGGGTACGAAATACCACCTGAACCGGGGATAATAAAGGTGCTACGTGATTGGGGGGCGAAGTTAAATGCTGGCGGAAGCTAAAATGCACCGTGGTAACGCGCAACCCCTTTCCCGGCTACGCCGGGGTGACCGGGGGGTAATTGAACGTATCGATCCTTCTGACAGGAGAAAGCTGCGCAAGTTGATGGCCATGGGGGTTTTTCCAGGTGCCCCGGTCCGCGTTGTGCAGACTTTTCCGGCTTACGTTTTTTGCGTCGGTTTTACCCAGGTAGCGGTGGACAGGGAGATGGCCGAATACATTTCGGTCCGCCCGGAGTAATGCCCAATTTGCCCTGCTCTCGAGGAGCAGGGTCTTTTTTCACCCTGGAGTGAGGCGCTTGAAATACGTGCTGGGGATCAGCCTGGGTTCTTCCCGCCGGGATTACGAGGCTGAAGTCAGGGTTGGGAACCAGGCCTTTCGCGTAAAACGGGTCGGTACCGACGGGGACCTGGGTGCAGCTGCCGGTCTCATCAGGCATTACGACGGCCTTGCTGCAGCCTTTGGGCTGGGTGGGGTCAACCTGTGGTACCGGGTTGGGAACCGCCGTTACCCACTCCCCGATGGCCAACGCCTGGCCCGCATGGCTAGGGAAACCCCGGTCGTGGACGGGAGTGGTCTCAAAGAAGGGGTGGAACCTGCCCTGGTTACCTACCTCAGGCAGGAGCACGGCTGGAGTTTTGAAGGCAGAAGGGTCCTCTTGACGTCGGCCCTGGACCGTTGGGACCTGGCACAAGCTTTTGAAAAGGCTGGCGCCAGGTTGTTGATTGGTGACCCGTTGTTTGGTCTCCGTTTCCCCCTGCGTTTCCATTCCCTCGAGACCTTCGCGGCGGTGGCTCGCTTTACCCTTCCGGTGCTCAGGCACCTTCCCATCCACCGCCTTTACCCCGTGGGAAAGGCCCAGGAAGAAGCGCGCCCGGGATTTCGGTGGGCCTTTGAATGGGCCGAAATCGTCGCCGGGGACTTTCACTTCGTCCGCCGGTATGCGCCGGACCTTGAGGGAAAGACGGTCATTGCCAGCACGGTAACGGCCGAGGATGCGGAACTTCTCCGCCAAAAGGGCGCCAAAACCCTGGTCTCTATTTACCCGTGTTTTGGCAGGCGTGCCTTTGGGGCTAACGTGGTGGAAGCGCTGCTGGTGGCGGTGGCCGAAAACAGGGGAGGCAGGGGGAGGGGACTGACCCCGCAGGATTTGGGACAAATGTACTGGAATGAGCTCAGGCTGAGGCCCCAGGTTATTCCCCTGGCGTCACGACACACCTAACCTCTTAACTTGCCATTTCTTACGACTTCCCTTCCTCATTTTCCGCTCGTTCTTCCCGGTCTGTCGGTAAAGATACCTGTTAGTTGATATTGAAAATTAGTCTCGAAATCTCGGCCAAAAAAGACAAATATATACGCCGTCATGCTCTTGACAACTGAGAAT
>SESX01000295.1 GCA_004367365.1 Candidatus Acetocimmeria pyornia | reverse complement strand
CTTCATGGTTCTTTTCTACCGGCTGCCGGGGGTAGTGGCAGATTTCGCCCTTGCCATTTACATCTTCTTAGTACTGGGCATTTTGGCGGCGATCAACGCTACCCTTACCCTGCCGGGGATTGCCGGGATCATTCTCTCAATCGGGATGGCTGTTGACGCCAATGTCATTATCTTTGAAAGGATTAAAGAGGAAATACGGAACAGGAAGACCATCAGAACCGCCATTGATACCGGTTTTCGCCGGGCTTTCCGGACCATTCTGGATGCCAACGTGACTACCCTCATCGGGGCTGCTGTCCTGATCAGGTATGCTACCGGTCCGGTTAAGGGGTTCGGTGTTACCCTGGCCATCGGTATTCTGGCCAGTATGTTTACTGCGGTTGTTATTACCCGGTTCCTGCTGCGCCTGGTGGTTGATACGGGGTTTGGGAAGAAGACAGCGCTCTTCTTCGGCATGGGGGGTAAGGCTTGATGTTGAACTTCAATGTGATGGGAATGAGGAAGACCTGGTTTGTGTTCTCCGGGGTTTTGATCTTGCTCGGTCTCATTTCCCTCTTGTGGCCGGGCAGGGGATTGAACCTGGGTATTGATTTTACCGGGGGTTCCTCCTTTGAAATCCTCTTCGAAAAACCGGTGACCACTTCCCAGGTGCGCCAGGTGCTGGCCGAGTTCGGCCTGGAGGGTAGCAGCATTATTCAGGATGCCCAAAATCCGGCCGATGTCATCGTTCAGACCAGGAGTTTTAAGTCGGAAGAAGATAAACAGGCTCTTTATAGTGCCCTGGAAGAAAAGATCGGGCCTTTTCAGGAACTGGAAAGCCAGGACGTTTCCCCGGTGATTAGCCGTGAACTGGTCAAAAACGCCCTGCTGGCCCTCCTGGTTGCAGGGGTTGGGATCCTGTTTTACGTCTCCTACCGGTTTGAATTCTGGTTCGGCCTGGCTGCTCTTGTGGCCCTGGTTCATGATGCCCTCATCACCCTGGGATTCTTTTCACTCCTCCAGGTTGAGATCGGGGTTCCCTTTGTGGCGGCGGTGCTGACCATTCTGGGGTATTCTATTAATGACACTATTGTTGTTTTTGACCGGGTAAGGGAAAACCTGAAGTCGAAAAAGAAAGCCACCTACGAGGAGATTGCCAACATTAGTGTCAGACAAACCTTCGTCCGGTCTATCAACACCTCGGCTACTACCTTGATCATGGTTTTGTTCCTGCTCCTGGTCGGCGGGAGAACCATCCAACCCTTCACCCTGGCGATGCTGATCGGGATTACCGCCGGAACCTATTCGTCCATTTTCGTAGCTACTCCTGTCTGGGTCAGTATCCGCGAATTCCTGGACCTGAGGAAAGGCCGGATAGCCAGGGTGGCCGGCTCCACCGAATGAAAGCACCAGCTGTAGCCACCTGTTTGACCCCTAAGGGTGGGTTTGTGGCTGCGGCCCGGAGCCGCCGAGGTTCATGACAACTATACGGTGAGCGTGACGGCGCGGATGAAGGCGGCGCCGTCGGGACATTTTCGTAGTAGTGATCCATGCCGCCACAAGGGGCGGCACCACGAAGCATGAAAATTGGAAGCGGTGTTTCGCAAAGGT
>SESX01000294.1 GCA_004367365.1 Candidatus Acetocimmeria pyornia | reverse complement strand
CTCAAAGTATTGATTTATCAAGGTTTTTCGCGATCTCGACCCTGGAGTTTTTCAGGGGACACTACCTAGCCACGGCCGCGAGTCTCGCGCACCCGCCCTTTGAGCCCTTCGGCAGACGCGAGCACGTCGTGGACGAGGTTCGCGCCCCGTGAGAGGATCGCGCCGGTCAGGATCGGGCTCATGTAGGGCCACCTAATCCTATCTGCAGAGGGCTGGCGGACATTACATAGCTCTTACCCTGGCCGGACCGGGATGCCCGCGCTGGTATGATCAAGCCTGAGGCGACAGGCCAAAAAAGCAACGCAAAAACGTCGCTCAAAAAATGAAAACCCTTCCCCTAACGAGGGGCAGGGGGGCATGAAAAAACAAGGTGAACTCCCGGTGGAAGCCATGCATGCACTAACCCTTTCTCAGATGGTCCAAAACCAGGACCTCCAATTCGGTTATGATCGAAAGCTTAAAGTCGTTAGTTAGGAGCGCAGTGGCTTGGCAGCAGAGGGCGGTTGCGACCTGAATAGCATCGGGGGTACGTAGGTTATAAGAGGCACGAAGGGTAGCTGCTTTTTCAGCGATATCTGGAGAAAGCTGTGCCATTTCCAGATTTCTAGCGGTAAGCAAAATGTCCCGATAACTCTGGGCCAGAATCTGGTTTCCCTGGCGAAGAGGGTGAATCAGGACTTCGATCAACGTCACGGTAGAGGTGACACAGGTAAAGAGGCCGTTATCCATATCCGCAAAAAAGGGGCGAACGAGTTGCAGGTAGGCTGGATCTTCTTCCACAAAGTAAATCAGAGGGGCGGTATCGATAGCGACTTTTCTACCGCGCAGGTTGGCTAATCATTCCATGACGCCTGCTCCTTCTCTAGATAGGCCTTAACGTCCACACCTTCCCACACCTCTTTTCCCAGACCTTGAAGTTCTAAAATGCTCCGGGAACCGCCTTGCTTGGTTTGTTGCCTGATAAGCCCTGCCACCTCCTCGATCAAGCGCAACTGCTGCCCCAGGTCCAATTCCTTCACCAGCTGCAGAATCTCATTGTAGACGTTAGCTTTTACCATACCTCCACCTCCCGTTCCGATAAGCCCTTGTTTCAAGAAGAGAAAAGCTAATCGTGTGCTTCAGGCTTTAGCCGATCAAAGACTTCCAGAAAGTCATCTTCGTTCATACCTAAACTCGGCAAGTAGCGCCAGGTTTTTGCAAGATTATACCACGGTGTTCCCCTGATCACCTTTCCTTTTACCAGCATTCAGAAACTCTATTACGGGTAAAATGGCCCTGGACAGACAGGTTTAAACATGAGACGTAAAGGCGTCGCTTCCACGAAGACAAGCTGTGGTATGATCTAGTGAGACAAATCCTCTGATCTGAAGAATAGGCTTTGGTATAATGAGCCAACATTCACTTCGACGGCCAGCGCCAGCACCAACAGCGCGAAGACCTGAATGATGCCCACTTCCCTAACCTCGACTGCCCGGTAAAAGGCTATTCACAACGAAGCCGGATCTTGAAAGTTCATCCCAAGCTGCGAGGTCAAGTCCCAAAACGGCTGTAAAAAGGTGAGGCCTGGTCAGGCAGCAGTGGTATCTCCCCC
>SESX01000293.1 GCA_004367365.1 Candidatus Acetocimmeria pyornia | reverse complement strand
GATCGAGATGGCTGAAGCCAAAACTGGGTCGCTGTCCTTGGAAAAACCCATCTACATCCGCCGGTGGAACGACCACCAGCGGGTACAACACCTGGTCCTGGTGTTAAGCATGGCGCTGCTCTTTATCACCGGGTTTCCAATCAAGTTCTCCAATGCTCCGTGGGCACCCTTTATCATGAGGCTCTTCGGAGGCTTCGGGAACATGTTGCTGGCCCACAAGGTGGGAGCAGTATTGTTGATGCTGGACGGGGTGTACCACCTGGTCTACCTCCTCGCCTACTGGAGGAAGTACGGACCGACATGGGATATGATTCCCCGGGTTAAGGACTTCAAAGATGCGGTGCAGCACGGACTCTACCTGGTTGGACTCACCGAGGAAGGGCCGAAATTTGACCGTTACAGCTACCTGGAGAAGTTCGAGTACCTTGCCATTTTCTGGGGCATGCCCATCATGGTCGTGACCGGGCTGGCACTGTGGTTTCCCGGGGTTGCCGGCAGTTTCCTGCCCAGGTGGGTACTGGATGCTTTCCGGATTGTGCACAGCAACGAAGCCCTAATTGCCCTGATCGCCCTTGTCTTTGGCCACTTTTTCGTCGTTCACTTCAGGCCTGACGTTTTTCCCAACAACCCGGTCTGGCTGACAGGCAAGATTCCCTTGCATTTAATGGCAGAAGAGCACCCGCTGGAACTGGAGCGCATGGACCTCAAGAAGCTCGGGATCAGTCCCGAGGAAGTGCACCATTTACCTGGTAACAAATGGAGTTACAATATACCTCTGATAATTACAGAAATCATGATCTACACGGCCATTACGGCTGCTCTCCTCAGTGTGTTTGTCCCGCTTCTGCTTTTTAAGTAGCCACCACCGCCCCCTCCGAGGGCGGCACCACGGAGGATAAAAATCAGGAACCAGCCGGTTGTTGCAGCTTACATCAGGGGTGCCAACGAAGGGGTAGGCGCCGGTCAGCAAACGAGTTCAAGAACCGCAGGCGGCGGAGGATAAAGGGATAAGGAGCAACGATTCGCCATAAGCCAGCTTCAGGCTGGCTTATTTTTCGCGTGCCGCTTCTTTGCCCCCGCCACGTCAATCCCAGTTTTCACGTTCTGCCGAGGTCAGCAGGCTTCGGGTTCCTGCACACGTGGACGTTGAGGCTGCCGCTTCCAGGCCCAGAGGGATAGATTTATGTAAATTTGACGAGTGCCTGGTCATTTCGCGGCACGCCGGCGGCAAAGAGTGTTTGCAAGGTACCGGTAACTACCATGGGCCGGACCGGGTCAAAGCCAGGATAGCTTTCAAGGGAAGGGTTAGATCACGGCTGCCAGTTCAGACTGGCCGGCGGCACCGCCGGGAAAAAGGGCATTGAAAGAACATCTTCGGGAAAAACTAGCTTGGAAGATCCTAAAAAAGGGGGGGCGAGGTTTGATACCGTATTCCCGGTTGGTGAGGCACAAGGGAAACGAATCCTTGTTTTGGGCAATAGAGGCGTCGGTAATTTCTACCCTGAGGGAACGACCTTTACACCTGCATGCCGAGGGATTGCGCGGGACGGGGAAGACAACCATCATGCGTGCCGCCCGCGCTATTCTCCCCCCGATCGAGAGGATCAGGGGCTGCCTGTA
>SESX01000292.1 GCA_004367365.1 Candidatus Acetocimmeria pyornia | reverse complement strand
GGCCACAAGTTTTCACGATGAAGAGGTGGTCGCCGTCGGGGTCCACGGCCCGGATCTCCTGCTCTACCACTTCCCCCACCTCCGCCTCCAAGGGAGGGAACAGGTGGGGATTGCTCGCCCCCTGATATTCGGGGGGACGGTTGACGATTTCTAACGCCCAGATTCCATGATCGAAGAACCCATAATTCCCAGGGTTTCTTGTGCTCCCGTGTTCCTTGAACTCAAACACTATAAATGGAAATTCATATCTTCCAGGCGGAGCACTTCCTCCAAACGGACCCATTGGTGGATAACCTAGGATTATGTACGAACATCCCTTTCGCACATAAACGCAGTAATCTTTCGTCTCGCAGCTGGTCTGGGAGCAATTTCTCCTAACACAAACCGGCGCGTAAGTCCAATCTGGTAGCAACCAATCATGTTCGCAACCAGTACACATCCAGTCAGAAGGCGTTTCTCCCCTGGCGAAATAAAGTTCATAACCGAAATTATCAGGAAAGTCCGGATCCATCCCTTTGTATACAGGCCTTACAGAACAAGCGCTTTCCATTCGCTCCTCCGTGGAGATCGCCTCGGGCGGGTGGTTGGCGGTGTAGGTCACCGAAATCGTTTTTCCATCACACGTCCCCCAGGGGTCGCACACGTATATTGCCACCTCTTCTATGTCCCCGGCCTGGACTGAGGCGCCGGGGAGCACCCGGATCCGCCCCCGCCCAGGGTATGGGCCCTCACTCCCCTCGATGGAGACCAACACCCCCTCCTGGCTCGAGTGCCCCTGGTATACGAGCGGATCACCATCCAAATCGAACCCCTGGACCTGGAACTCCACCGCGCCCCCAAGGGGGACCTGGAGCTCCCGGGGCCAGGAGAGGAACACCGGCGCGATGTTCGGCTCCTCCCCAGGGCCCACACACCCGGCGGCAACGTACACAGTGGGAATCCCCACCCCGCTTTCCACTATCGGTATCTCGCCAATCGGGATCCCGTAGGCGGAGAAGTTGAAGCTGACCGAAATCCGGTTTAGCTCGTAAGTCCAGGCCTTTCGAATCCTGCATTGGAGATCGTTTTCGTCCTCGGGGGAGTTGTCCACCACATCGGTCACTTCCGGGATCTGGATCACAGAGGAGAACCCGAGGGATGCCGGGGGCACCGAATTCAGCACCGTCTCACTCCGAAGCTGAAGATAAGCGTTCATGGCGAGCTTCTCCCTCGAGGGGCAGCAGAAGTGCTCGATACAGATCGCAGTGGCCCTGCCGCTGAATGTGTGCCCCAGGGTGATGGTCACATCCGGGATCAAGATCCCGATGAGCGGGAGCTTTACGTCTTTCAGGGTTCTCAAGAGGCTTCTTATGTGCTCGAAGATTTCCTTAGGTATCCCGAACGTGAACTCGTTCACCTCAGACCTGAACATGTCATCCTTACACACGCATTCGGAGATGCACTGGGGAATGGCGGGGAGGCAAATGACGCCGATCAGAAGCATAACCACCAGAGCTCTCATCGCTCACCCCCACTCCAAGAAGAGAGGCACAGGCGGGCCGGGACTCCCAAGGCCACGGTGAGGAGCTCCTCTGCCCCGTCACCGTCCACGTCCAGGGCGAGGAGCTTGGTGCCACTGCAGC
>SESX01000291.1 GCA_004367365.1 Candidatus Acetocimmeria pyornia | reverse complement strand
GGCTCGGCTGGAGGCGTTCTCCGAGCGCACCGGGGCGCTCGTGGTTTCGGTGGAGCCGCAGGTGGTGGGGGCGTGGCATGTCCGGAGGACGCCCACGTTTTTTCTGGTGGGCGGGGAGGGGGTGATTGTCTGGGCGCAGGAAGGATTTGGGGCAGGGGAGCAGCTTGATGCGGCCCTGGCCGGGATTTTCGGCCAGGGGGAGAGTTCACCTAGATGAAGTGGCTGATGTACAAGGTGATGTTGGCGGCATTGGTGGCGGTGGCATTGATGGCCCCGGCTCTCGGGGCCCCGGACGGCAGCGTCCCTTGGCCAAACAGTTTCAGGGATACTGTCACCGCTGATGATGGAAGCGTGACGTGGCTGAGCGTTGATTACGGACACGTTTTAGAGCCCACAGCTGAAAGCGTGGATCCCGTATGTTTCAGATACAGTGTATCCGGCATTTTGCTCGCTAGTGTGTTCATTGTAAGGAAAACGTGTCTGAAGTACATTTCAGGGCTGCCTGGTGGGGGCATTTCAATCCCTCACCAGGCACTCAAAAAGAGGCAGCTAGGAGGCAAAAATGCCAAACTGTGAGACAGCAGAGCTCATGGAGAAAGTAAGGCGGGCTTATGTCGGGATCCAAACGCTCCATGCAGTCGCGCTCCAGGAACTCGTCTTCGAGGAGGATCATGGCTGTGAAAAGTCCCAATTTGAGATTAAGATATGGTTCAAGCGCCCAAAGCTACGGATTGAGTGCAGGCCACTTACCGTGCTTTCTGCACCCGAAGCAGCGCTCGTACCACAAGTGATCATAGCCGACGGCGACCACGAGTATCGGTTTTTCGGCGGCAAATGGGTAAAGACAGGGGAGCGGTGGGGATCGGTGGACCTGCTCGAGATCCATGGACTGTTTCCCCAGGCTGTATACACGGCAAGGCAAAAGGGAGAGCTTTTCGGCCGTCCAGTGTGGGTAGTTGAAGGCCAAATCGGGCCTGGCGTGCAGGTGACTTGGTGGGTTGACAGAGACACCCTAACCATAAATAAGTACAAACTGGGGGGGATGCCCCAACCGCTTTTTGGACCTGACCCCGCGTTGGAAATGAAAGTGTCCACCACGGTGGAATTTCAAAAGTTTGAGCCTGGGTTCGAGGTCCCGGATGAGAAATTCTCCGTACCCCCCAATTTCTCGATTGACGAGCGTCCAATGGTTAGCTTATTTGAAGAGCTACTAAGAGCAGTCCGGGAAAAGAAGGATGGGCCCGCGTAGGGCCCATCGCATGCGCAGTAGCTGGGGGTCAGGTCTTTGAGAGCTGAGGGTCAGATGCTGGAGCTGAGGGTCAGGTCTTTACTTTTGAGTCCAGGGGGTATAGTGGGCCATGGCCAGGCCACTGAGGGTGGAGTTCCCGGGAGCCCTGTACCACATCACCTCCCGGGGAAACGCCGGACAGGCCATCTTCCTCGCTGACCAAGACCGGCTCTCGTTCCTGAAAATCCTCGCCCAGGTGGTGGAACGCTACCGCTTCCGCTGCTATGCCTACTGCCTCATGGACAACCATTACCACCTCCTCCTCGAGACCCCACAGGGGAACCTCTCACGCGGCATGCGGCAGCTCAACGGCGTTTACACCCAAGCCTTCAACCGCC
>SESX01000290.1 GCA_004367365.1 Candidatus Acetocimmeria pyornia | reverse complement strand
AAGACCAGCCTGGCTGAATTCAAGACCTCCCGCAGCAGTGGGTTGATCGCCCTTGGGCTCGCTGATGGGGACGAACTCATCAGGGTCCACCTGACGGACGGCAACCAGGAAATCGTCCTGGCGACCCGGCAGGGTCAGGCCATCAGGTTTCATGAGCGCGAGGTGCGGGGTATGGGACGGACCGCTCGAGGTGTCATCGGGGTTCGTCTTGAAGGTGAAGACCGGGTAGTGGGCATGGATGTGGTCCAGCCTGGTGCTCACCTCCTGGTGGCTACCGAACGTGGTTTTGGCAAAAGAACCCCGCTGCAGGAGTTCAGGGTCCAGTCCCGGGGAGGCAAAGGCCTGAAGGCCATCAGCCTTACGGCCCGTAACGGCTTGGTTTCTAGTGTCAAGGTGGTTCGGGAAGGAGACGAGGTGATGTGCATCTCCGCCCACGGTGTTATTATCCGCGTCAGCGTGGACGATGTTTCTGTCCAAGGACGTTATTCCCAAGGGGTGACCCTGATGCGCCTCGAGGAAGGAGACCGGCTGGTGGGAATGGCAAGGGTGGTCGCCCGGGAAGAGGAGTAGGTCACCTGGCGGAGGCTTAAGAGATTCTTCATAACGTCAACGGCAGATCAACAACTTGATGATATTACTTGCCGTGAGGTAGGGTGGGAGCCTATGCTGAGTAAACTGGTGCGGGTTGCCAAGAATCGTTACCGCCTGCCTAAAAGCGGGAAGATGCGGGTTGATGCTGAAGTCTACCTGGATGATGACCTCTTGCTCCAGCTGGGGGATGCCCAGGCCCTGAAACAGCTGGCTGATGCCGCCTGCCTACCTGGGGTATGGGGAAAAGTGGTCGGATTACCTGATATCCACGCCGGCTTCGGACTGCCCATCGGCGGGGTGATGGCAGTTGACAGCAGGGAAGGAGTGGTGTCGGCCGGGGCAGTGGGTATGGACATTAACTGCGGGGTCAGGCTCCTCCGGACCAACTTTCAGGCTCAAGACCTGGACAGAACCCTCCTTAGGGACCTGATGAACACCATCCAGAAAAGGGTTCCTGCGGGATTGGGGAAGAAAGGGGCCCACCGCGGCTTGAGCCGGATCCTTGATACCGTGCTGCAGGAAGGGGCGAGGGCGGTGGTCGACCGGGGCCTGGGTACGCGTGCAGACCTGGAGGCCACCGAGGAGTATGGGTGCCTGGCCGGCGCAGATCCACGGACGGTAAGTGACAAGGCCAGGATCCATGGAGACCAGTTGGGAACCATCGGCGGTGGCAACCACTTTATAGAAATCGGGGTTGTTGACCGTGTTTTCCAACAGGACCTGGCTTCCCTTTTCGGCCTGCACGCGGGAATGCTGACGGTGATGATTCACACCGGGAGCAGGCGCTTTGGGTATGAGATTTGCACCCACTACAGCCGGCTCATGAAAGAGGCGGCCCGAAGGCAGGGCCTGGAACTTCCAAGCAAGGGACTGGCTTGTGCCCTCATTGACTCCGAAGAAGGCCGAAGCTACTTGTCGGCCATGGCGTGTGGTGTGAATTTTGCCTTTGCCAACAGGCAGCTTATTACCCACGAGGTGAGGGAAGCCTTCTATGAAACCCTGAAAACAGACGCAAAGACAGCAGGAATGGAAGTCGTCTATGACG
>SESX01000029.1 GCA_004367365.1 Candidatus Acetocimmeria pyornia | reverse complement strand
TGAGGGAGCACAAACCTGGGCCCCGGTTATCGCCACCCTCGCCACGGTCAATGCCGTTTATGGAGCCCTGGTGGCCATGGCTCAGCGAGACATGAAATTCGTCATCGGGTACTCCAGTGTCAGCCACATGGGTTTTGTCCTTTTCGGACTCGCGGCCATGAACTCCATCAGCCTGAACGGTGCCGTCGCCCAAATGTTCGCCCACGGCATCATGACCGCCCTCTTCTTTGCCCTGGTGGGGCTGGTTTACGATAAAGCCCACACCAGGTACATGCCGGAACTGGGTGGACTGGCCCACCAGATGCCCAGAGTAGCCGCTGCCTTCGTGATCGCCGGCCTGGCCTCACTAGGTCTGCCCGGGCTGATCAACTTTGTCGCAGAGTTCCTGATCTTTACCGGCTCGTATCAAGTCTACCCGGTACTGGCAGTGCTTTCGATCCTCTCCATCGTGGTCACTGCGGCGTACGTGCTGCGGGTGGCAAAATGGGTCTTCTTTGGCCCCAGCCTCAAGCGTTGGGAACACCTACCTGAAGCTACGGGTGTTGAGTTTGTCCCCATCGCGATTTTGGTCGGGGTCCTGGTGGTGATGGGTGCCTTTCCAAGCATGCTTACCGGCATGATTGATACGGGCGTTGCCAGCCTCATGGAGCACATCGGATTTGCGCAGATAGGGGGTAACTTCTAAATGAACTACGTGCTGTTCTTGCCCGAACTTCTCGTGGCGGGCTTGGGGCTGCTGCTCCTGGTGGTTCATCTCCTCTGGCGTACCCAAGACGGCAGCCGGTCCTTCGGGTATTTCACGGCCGCCGGCCTGGCCGCGATAGCCCTTTATGCCTACTTTAATCTTGGCGTGAACCAGACCACCTTGGAAGGGACATGGGTCAGCGACCCCCTGGCGGCCTTTTTCAAACTCCTTTTTCTCCTCGCTGGGATACTGGTAGCCCTCTCGTCCATTTCCTATCTTAGGGTCATCAAGGAATACTTCACCGAGTACTTGATGCTCGTGGTCTTCGCCACCCTGAGCATGATGCTCGTGGTCTCAGCCGGTGACCTCATCAGCCTCTACATCGGTCTTGAGTTCATGGCCATATGCTTCTGTGTGCTGACCTGCTACCTCAAGACCAGCCCAAAGTCACCTGAAGCCGCGTTGAAATACATCGTCATCAATGCGTTTTCCTCGGCAGTTCTCCTCTACGGCTTTTCCCTGCTCTTTGGGCTGACCGGGTCCGTGAGCATCACGGGGATTACCCAAGCCCTCACGGCATCAGACCCGCAGCCTGCTGTCTACCTGGCCCTGGTCCTGGTCCTGGCCGGATTCAGCTTCAAGACCTCCCTGGTCCCGTTTCACATGTGGACCCCGGATGTCTACGAAGGAGCGCCGACACCCATCACCAACTTCTTCGCCATTGGGTCCAAGGCTGCCGGGTTCGGCCTGATGATCCGCGTCTTCCTCACCGTCTTTTCGGCTACCGCCGGAACCCTGGTGCTTCTTCTGGCCGTGCTTTCCTTCCTCACCTTTACCATCGGTAATCTCGTAGCCCTACCCCAGACCAACATCAAACGCTTCCTGGCCTATGCTTCCATCGGAAGCGCCGGTTACATCATTATGGGGCTCGTTGCCGGTGGCAGAACGGGAGTGGAAGCCATCCTCTTCTACCTGATGATCAATGTCTTTTCCACCTTCGGTGCCTTCGGAGTGGCCAGTGTTTTCGGAAGCACCGTGGGTACAGATGAAATTGCAGACTACGCGGGGCTCAGTAAGCGCTCGCCCTTCCTGGCCCTGGTGATGTTGCTGTCAACCCTATCCTTGGCAGGTGTCCCAGGCCTGGCTGGTTTCGTGGCCAAGTTCTATGTTTTCCTGGCCCTGGTTCACAAGGGCTTTGCCTGGCTGGCCCTGGTTGGTGTCGTGATCAGTATCGTGTCCGTCTTTTACTTCCTGCGGCTGGCCAAAGTCATGTACGTCTACGAAGCCAGTGAAAAGGAACCGGTTCGGGTCGATGCCTCCATGCAATTGGCCCTCGCCGCTTCTATGGTGGTTACCGTGGTGTTCGGAGTCTACCCAACTCCCCTTGTCAACCTCGTCGGCCAGGTGGCACAGGCCTTCTTGCCGTAGGCTCTCACCCCAACCGGCTGGGCGCTACCAAACCCCTGGCAGCTTGACCTTGCTCCAGGCGGGCGGCGCGGACTGGGCAGCTAAAACTCCCAGGCCCGCCACCCGGGACAGGGACAGCAAAGACGGTAGTTGGGATAGGAAAGGTGGCGGGCCGCGGCGCGGCCCGTTGTCGAGGGGGCGCAAGGGCCCCCCGGATGTCTTTCCTGTTTCACGCGGTAGCCTGACATCATACCCTAGGGCCATCCGCTCTCAGCTTAAGTATCAGAAGTCTCCAGGGTTTTTGTGACGGCACAAACCCTGGCATCGCAAGGGTTAGGCGGATGGCCCTAAGGGTCATTAGCAAAGTTCGTCTTCATCTAGGATCTTTGATAGTGTTTCACGCACAGTTAATCTTCCAGGAGCATCTTCGGGGAGATAAATCATCACTCCGCCCCTCCGGGGCTGCATAACAATTTTCCCGTCACGGGCAAGTTGTTGTGTGACTGGGACTGGATCTTCCCCGTAATATTCACGAAAGGCTTGGTTGAACCCGCTGTAAACAGAATGGATTCCTAGGGACTTGGACGTGTCACGCAGTCTCAAAACAGCCCGCCTAAAGAATTCTTCGTAGGTAAGGCGTTTCCGAGGCGTTCCGCTTGCCACCGTTAGCTCACCTCCATCTATCTTCCCAGGGCCCGCGTTACCGCCCACCTTTGTTTTCCCTGTCCTTGGTACAGCCGGCGGGATAAATTCAGTCACGGCAGATCTGCAGGGGTTTCGCCGTGCCTGCGACTGGCTAAGGGATCTGCTGGTGTTACTGGAGACAGTGTCGGCCCGTCTATACAATCTATATGATGAGATGTCCGTGGCAAGAAGTATGGCCTAGAAGAGGCCTTGCCCAGGTAGGCCGTCTTGAGGGCTTTCGGCCCCAGGAGGGGCAAAAACTTATCAAGCCCCGCACTCCAGCCGGAGTGTCCAGGGCTTGATCAAGCAAGGTGGCTTGGACTGTTTTCTGTTCCTGCAACATGAACCAACCTTACCGGCCAAAAGGGTCAAGATTCAATCCCAAAACTGCTCGATCTTGATCTCGTGGTAGTAAAACTTGATCACATCTTCGGCTGACTGGCCGTCCTCGGCCATGGCCTTCGCTCCCACCTGGGACAAGCCCACACCGTGACCGTAGCCCCTACCTTTCATCACCACCGTGCTGCCATCCATGGTGATGCCGGTGAGAAAGGTTGAACGCATCTTATCCGGCCCCAGGGCGATGCGTAGCCGGGGAGCCGAGACCTCTGTTTCCCCGAGCTTGATGGTCAGCGCCCGCCCCGATGGCCCCTTTGCGCCGATGGCAACCTTGTTGATTTCTCCGACAGCCTTCCCCGACCCAGAAGCAGCCCTCTTCACTTCCGCAACACTGAAGCGTGCCGTCCAGGCCTGTTCCGGGCTGGCCGAGTCCTCTATGGAACGGATATAAGGAATCTCCTCTTCTTCAAATTCCAGCCCCTCTTTCGGCAGTGCTGTCCGACCCCCTGAACCAGCATGGAACCAGGCCCGAATGGGCTTGCCCTGGTAGGTTACCACCTTCCCCCGCGTCTCTTGAACGGCCCTTCGTACCCGGTCGGTGACCCGCGCCCGGTCGTAGGCCTGGAAGTGTTGGGGATCAGTACAGGCATCAACCCCGGGCCCGTGGATCTCCTCGATCTTCCCTTCATCCATGCGCTTCAGGGTAAAGGTCCGGGCAATGATGGCCTGGGCCTTCAGTGCTTCCTGGGGCCAATCAGGGTCCATCTCAGCTGCAACCACTCCCTCCAGGTAGCGTTCCATTTTGACCTTGGTAGGAGAGGCTTTTTCATGGTCAAAAAGGGTAATGGTAGGCTCAGGTTGGCTCCTTGACTGCTCCGGTGCCGGTTTTGGTTTTCTAAAAGGATACAAAGCACACGCTCCAAAGAACACGGAAACCACCAGCACCAACACCAAAAACCTTGTGGCCCTGACCCTCGTATCCTTCACCACGTCGGCCGGCCCAGTGAAAAAGCCGGGCCTTCCCCCCTTTCCTATGGGATGCCCGGCTTTAGTATCCCCAATACCAAGGTGCCGTACCCTTGACCTTGGAACAATCAATGCCATCTTTCCACCAGGACAGCGATCATTGGCTCCGGAACCCGGGATTCAACCTTCCTCCTGGTACATTTTTCGCGCTTGGTCCGCTGAGGCTGACTCCCGCACTTCCAGCACCCTCACCTTGCGGGTCTTGGTGCCAAAGGTGAGCTCAATGGTATCTCCAGGCTTCACTGCCGTGCCTGGCTTGGCTAACCTTCCGTTCACCAAAATCAGGCCCTTGGTACAGGCCTCTTTGGCCAGCGTGCGCCGCTTGATGAGCCGGCTAACCTTCAGGTACTTATCAAGCCGCATCCAGGCCCCTCCCACCCTGCATGGAAAAACACAAGGAGAAACCCGGGCCAGGCTCACCCAGTTTCTCCGTTGTTTCTCGAGCATAATCCGGTCTCGTGCTCCTTCTTTTCACCAAGCAGCCGGGGCAGGCTCCTATTTTTCGACGGAGGCCCTGAGCGCTTTCCCGGCTTTGAAAACAGGAACAGTAGTCGCGGCAATCTCGATCTCCTCGCCGGTTTGAGGGTTGCGTCCTTTCCGCGCCGCCCGGGTGCGGACATCAAAGGTTCCAAACCCAACCAAGGAAACCTTGTCTCCCCTGCTCAAGGCCTCCTGAATACTTTCAAGGACCCCGTTGACCGCCTTCTCTGCATCCTTTTTCGTCATATTGGCCTTCTCGGCCACACTTGCTACCAATTCCGCCTTGTTCATGGAATCCCTCCTGTACCAGTTTTTCTCTGCCTTTGTCTATTCTGCAGAAACCCTTGTAAATCCTGCCTTTAGAGCACTTTAGTGGGTCATTTTCCCTCTTGTTTGCCCCCTTTGGCTTCGTTCCAAAGCCGGTCCAATTCCTCCAGGGTGACGTTTTCCACCCTCAGCCCCGCCTCTTGAACCCTTTCTTCTATGTACTTGAAACGGGTAATAAATCTATCTACGCTCTGGGTCAGGGCCTTTTCCGGGTCGATCTCATAAAACCTTGCGTAGTTCACGATACTGAAGAGCAAGTCCCCAATTTCCCGCGCAAGAGCCTTCCTGTCCCCTGAAGCAACCGTTTCCACTACTTCCTCGGTTTCCTCCCTGACCTTAGCCAAGGCCCCGGCCGCATCCTCCCAATCAAATCCCACCCTGGAGACCCTTCTCTGCACTTTTTCGGCCCGCATCAGGGCCGGCAGGTGGCGTGGGATATCATCCACAATAGAGGCTTCAGGGTCAGCCCTTTCCTCCCTCTTGATTCTCTCCCAGTTTGCAACTACCTCAGCGGCTTCTTCTACCTCAAGACCACCAAAAACATGGGGATGGCGCCGGATCATCTTGGCCGTGATGGCCTTCACCACGTCCTTGAGGTCAAAAAACCCGTTCTCTGCGGCAATCCGGGCATGAAGCACTATTTGTAGTAGTAAGTCTCCCATTTCTTCACACAATTTATGCATATTTCCCCGATCAATGGCATCCACAACCTCGTAGGTTTCCTCGATAATGTACGGCCTCAAAGATTCATGGGTCTGCTTCCTGTCCCACGGGCATCCATGTTCACCACGAAGGCGTTCTACCACCTTCGCCAGCGGGTCGAGGGTATAGCCCCTTGTCCGCCTTTCTCCTTCCCTTGCTTCAGAAAGGGGTGGCACATAAACACAGCAGAGATGGTCCAGCCAGTCAAGCTTGTCCAGTTCCCAAAGGGGGATTTCGGTTACCCCTTCCCTACCCACCACGCCAGCCGACCTGACCACTTTGACCGGCCAGTTGGCCGGGAAGGCCCGCATCAGCCAGAGTCTTAGCTCTCCAGCCACGTACTGGTTATGCACCTGGGCGACAATCAAAGCCTCAGCCGTGGAAGGTTCCCGGTCACCGAGAGCATACCCGTCAAGTACCCTTAAACCGTCAGTCGGGTCAATCCCAAGGCTGACGTAAACAGCATCCAGAAAGCTCGGAGCCGGGATCACCCTGACAGAAAACCTCAAATCACGTGCCCGGTCCATGAGCCTTCGAACCGACTCCTCCGCCACCAAGGGATGTCCCGGTACCGCGTAGGCAACTAGTTTCCCGGAGCAGGCCTCCTTGAGAACCTGCTCTACGATCCGGTCGTAGACCTCTTCAAAGGTTTCAGCCTCTTCGTAAATCTCGTCACCCGAGGAAAAGGTGATCCCTTCCCGCCGCAAAAATTCCACGGCTGGGTGCCTGGCCGTCCGCAAAAAGACCAAGTCGGCTGTCTTTAAAGCCTCCCAGGCTGCCAGGGGGATCAAGCCACTGTCCCCCGGTCCAAGCCCAACAATAGTTATGGCGCCATGGCTCATTTCTTCAGCAGCCCTGCCTTTCCGAGAACCTTTGCTATCTTCTCTCCAGCCTTCGGAATCATCTCCAGGTCCCTGCTCCGGATCCCGCCAATCAAAAGCAAAACCAGACCGTAAGCCAGGGCAGCAGCCAGGATGGCAAAAAGCGTCGCCAGGGAAGCGCTCGCCTGGAAGCCCAGGAAATAATGGGTGCCCCTGGCCACCACCCCCATCACACCTGTCGCCAGAAGTGGTTTCCAAAGCATGTCCACAATACTAAAACCCATCCCCACCAGTTGGTACACGGCCCGCAGGTTCAAGCCCGCCGCAAGCCCAAAACCAATTGTACTGGCGAGGGCCGCACCCTGAATCCCGAAGCGGGGAACAGCCGTCAGGACCCAAGTAAAGGCCAGCTTCCAGGCTGCACCAAGCAAGAGATTCTTCACTGGTATATCACTCCGCCCCAGCCCCTGGAGAACCCCGGAGCTGGTTTGCTGGAGGGCGAGAAAGAACATCCCGGGGGCCAGGGCAGCCAGCGGGAATCCCCCCTCCGGTATGTCATAGAGCAGGTCGGAAATAGGTACTGCCAGCAGGTAGAGGCCGGCAGCCGCCGGCAAGGCAAAGATGAAGGTCACCCGCAGGGCAGCCGTGGCCCTGCTCCTGATTAACCCGTAGTTTCGGGATACGAGGGCCTCGGAGACGGCGGGAACTAGGCTCACAGCCAGGGCGACAGTAACAATGGTTGGCATGTTTACCAACGGGAAAGCAATATTCGCCAGCTGCCCATAAAGGTTGGTGGCCTCCCTGACCCCGTACCCGGCGGCCTGGAGACGCAAGGGCACGATAGTACTGTCAATAAAGCTCATAATGGGCAGGACAATGGCTGCCAGGGAAATCGGTATCGCCAGGGTAAAAAGACGTTTGAAAACAGCTCCAACAGAATCCTGGCCTGTAGAATCCTGGGTACCAGCCGGTCTTTCCTGGCTGAAACGGTAGCGGAGAAAGACAACCAGGATAAAGGTCAACCCCGCGATACCTCCCGTGGTGGCCCCGAAGGTGGCCCCGGCAGCGGCGAACTCCAGGCCCCTAGGGAGAAGCAAGTAAGCCAGAACAAACATCGTCACTACCCTGACCACCTGCTCGATGATTTGAGAGGCTGCCGTTGGTGTCATGCGCTGGAGTCCCTGGAAGAAGCCCCGGAAAGCAGCCATCACCGAAACAAAGAAAATGGCGGGGGCAATAGCGCGCAGGGAATACACCGCCCGGGGGTCCTGGTAAACATGCTCTGAAAGGAACCCAGCCGCCAGAAAGAGAAGGACGGAGAAGACTAGACCCGAGGAAGCCAGGAGGACCGCAGCCAGTCGAAAAACCCGCATCATGCCCCGGGCGTCCTTTTCGGCACCTTTCTCCGCCACCAGCTTGGAGATGGCAATGGGGATACCAACCGCCGAAAGGCCCAAGATAACCGAGTAAATGGAATAAGCCATGGAAAAAAGACCCATGGCTTCGGTGTGCACCAGCCGGGTCAAAAAGATACGGTAAACAGCACCAAGGGACCGGCTAACCAGGCCGGCCAAGGCCAAAATGAAGGCTCCTTTGAGAAAGGACTCTCTACCCAACTGACTCCATCCCCTCCAAAAACTCCTTTCCCTATTATATCAAAAGACGATCCACGGTAAAATAAAAAGTAGCGAACGTAGTCCGCTACCGTTTACCTTACCCTCTCACCTTTGGTCCTCTTGATCATGTAATCAAGACAAACCCTACCAAGCCTACCCCTTCCGGGCCCCAAGGGAGGGCTGTACCATATCCCGACCTTACTGTTCCATCTGTTTGGCCAGAAACCCGGCTGCTGTTTCGGCGATCTTCAGTTCCAGGTCAGCCATCTGGGTGCCCGGCTCCCGCGAACAAAGGATTACTGTACCAATGGGATCACCCTCGGCCACTATCGGTGCAATGACCTGGGCCGAGAAATGAAAACCTTTATCGTCAACATCTAAATCCAAGTCTAGAATACTATCGTCAGCATCCCGGTTTCGGCCAGGCTGGTTAACTAGGACCGTTCGACGGCCTTCCATTGCTTCTTCCACGGCAGGACCAATGGGGCGGCCGACGAATTCCTTCTGGGGGGCTCCGGCAACAGCAATCACTGAATCACGGTCAGTAATCATGGCAATGTGTCCAATTGCTTCGTGGAGTGAGTCAGCGTATTCCCGGGCAAAATCCCCCAGTTCACCAATCGGTGAGTACTTCTTGAGGATGACCTCTCCATCGCGATCAACAAAAATTTCCAGGGGATCGCCCTCCCGGATCCTGAGGGTACGCCGTATTTCTTTCGGTATCACAACACGACCAAGGTCGTCGATTCTTCTCACAATTCCTGTTGCCTTCATTCATGACACCCCTCCTTTCCATTTTCTCACTGATTAGTATATAAGACCGCGTTCAGGTTTATTCATTTTTTCCCATTGAAAAGGCGGCTCTTCGACTTTGACCTCCCGCCCAGCTCGACAATATCACCCAGGAGGTTTTCCACGGTCTCCAGGACCTCTTGCGGCTCAAGGGAGTGCCTCAAGTCCCGGACCCTGAGCTTGATCATCGGCCTTTTACCAGGAAGGACGACAATTCTCCTGTGGTACCGGCGCTGGAGGACAGAAGACAACCGGTTAGGAATAACGATACCCTCCATGAAGCGCAGAACCACCTCGTATTTCTTTTGGGCAATAGATTGAAGACCGGTCTGCCGGGCGAGAATCTTGATGCGGGCCACCGTCAATAGGTTACCGGCCTCACGGGGCAAGGGCCCAAACCGGTCTTCCAGCTCTTGCCTGAGGTCCATAACATCGTCCAGGTTCTTCACGGCAGCCACCTTCTTGTAAGCCTCAATTTTCTGCCCACCATCAGGAATATAGGAATCGTCCAGGTAGGCGTCCACAACCAAGTCGATACTCGGTTCAGGCAAACTCGGCGTTGTCTCGCCCTTCATTTCCCGAACCGCATCTTCCAACAGCCGGCAGTACAGGTCAAACCCAACAGAAACGATGAATCCGTGCTGTTCCGGACCGAGGATGTTCCCGGCACCCCGGATTTCCAGGTCCCGCATGGCAATCTTGAAACCGGAACCAAACTCGGTGAACTCCCTGATGGCCTGGAGTCGTTTCTCCGCTACCTCCGAAAGAATCTGGTCAGGCCGGTAGGTAAAGTAGGCGTAGGCAAGCCGGTTGGAACGCCCCACCCGGCCCCTCAGCTGGTAAAGTTGGGCCAAGCCAAACCTTTCCGCCTCTTCCACAATGAGGGTGTTGACATTGGCAATGTCCAATCCGGACTCGATAATGGTAGTACAGACCAGGACGTCATACTCACCCTCCAGAAATTCGGCCATGATGTTTTCCAACTGCTCTTCTTTCATCTGGCCGTGGGCCACGGCCACCCGCGCCTCGGGTACAATCTCCTGGACCCGGGCCGCCACCGCATCAATGGTTTGAACCCGGTTGTGAACGTAGTAGACCTGGCCCCCGCGGGCCATCTCCCGGGTAATGGCATCCCGGACCAGTTCACGGCTGTACTCGACAACGTATGTTTGGACCGGAAAACGGTCCTCAGGTGGAGACTCGATCACACTCATGTCGCGCATCCCTACCAGTGCCATGTGGAGGGTGCGTGGAATAGGAGTGGCGGAAAGGGTCAGAACGTCCACCGCCTGGCGCAGTTTCTTCAAACGCTCCTTCTGTGTCACCCCAAACCTCTGTTCTTCGTCAATAATCAAAAGCCCCAGGTCCCTAAAAACCACATCATCTTGGATCAAGCGGTGGGTTCCAATGACGATGTCAACCTCTCCCTGGCGCAGCTTCTTCACCGTCTCGGCCTGTTCGGCCTTGGAACGGAACCTGCTCAAGAGGCCGATGTTGACCGGATAGGAAGCAAACCGCTCACGGAAAGTATGGTAATGCTGCTGGGCCAGAATCGTTGTCGGTACCAGCATCGCCACCTGTTTACCATCCATCACAGCTTTGAAGGCCGCCCTAATGGCAACCTCGGTTTTCCCGTAACCAACATCACCGCACAGCAGTCTGTCCATGGGGGTGGGTTTTTCCATGTCCCCCTTGATTTCCTCGGTAGCCTGGAGTTGGTCCGGGGTCTCCTCATAGGGAAAAGCTTCCTCAAACTCCCTTTGCCAGGGGGAATCAGGCGCAAACTTGTGGCCACGGATGGTCTGCCGGACGGCATACAACTGCAACAGCTCCCTGGCTATCTCCCGCACCGATTCCTTGACTTGTTTCTTGGTCCTCGCCCATTCATTGCCCCCGAGGCGGCTCAGCTTGGGTTTCTCCCCTTCAACCCCGATGTACTTTTGGACCATGTCCATTTGGTCCGTGGGGACGTAAACCCGGTCTCCAGCCGCGTACTCCAGGTGGAGGTAATCCTTGCGCACACCTCCGACCTCAAGGGTCTTGACCCCGCGGTAGACCCCGATCCCGTGGTTGGTGTGAACGACATAATCACCTGGTTTGAGGTCATGCAGAACCAGCATGCGCCTCGCCTTGGCCTGGGTCCGCAGACGTCGTTTCTGGCGCGGCTTGGGGAAAACCTGCGCCTCAGACAGAACCATCAGCTTCTGGGCAGCCAGCCGGAACCCCTCCTGCAGGGACCCCACCGTAACCACAATCTCCCCCTTTTGGGGTGGACGGCGGACCGCCGGGAGAAATGACGCCTCCAACCCCCGGTCCCGCAGCATCTCAACCAAGCGCCGTGCCCTTTCGTCCGTAGCCACAAAGAACACGACCCGGTACTGCTCACCTTTCCACCGCTTAATCTCCGAGCCCAGGAGGTCCCACTGCCCTGCAAAGAACGGTACCTGCTGGGTCTCAAAACAAAGCACCCGGGCCAGCCTTTTCTCAGGGACCTGCTTCAAGAAAGCCGAGAGATGGACCAGCGGGTTTCCCTGCCACCGGGCTGTCACCTCTTCGAAGGCAAGATAGTTCTCGTGCTGCCGGGGGAGGCTTTTCCCTGCTTCAAAGGACTCCAAGTAGCGGTTCCGGTTCTTTTCCTCAAGGGTTTCCGCCGCTTTCTGCACCCGGCCTATTTCGTCCACCATCACCACCGGCTCCACCGGGCAATAGTCCATTAAAGTGCTCAAGCGAGGGAAGAAGTAGGGAGCGTAGTTCTCTACCAGTTCCAAGGCCCCTTCCCTCAACTTCTCCACGTGTCCAGCCACCCGTTGGCGCAAGTTTTCGGCTGCTTTGACAAAACCCTTATCCGCGAGCCGTGCAGACATGGCCCTGGCCTCAGCCTCAAGGGCCGAAAGGCCTGAGTCCAGGTATTCAGGTGGGACTACTCTCTCCCTGGCAGGCACTACGTGGGCCTCTTGGACCCTTCGAAGGGACCGCTGGGTTAAGGGATCAAACTCCCGAATGGAATCAATCTCGTCGCCAAAAAACTCAACCCTTCTGGGCTTCTCCCAGGTCATGGAGAAAACATCCAGGATGCCCCCGCGGATGCTGAACTGGCCTTTGCTTTCCACGAGACCGACGCGCTCGTAACCGGCATCAACCAGGGCCCGGCTCATTCCCTCCAGGTTGACTGTTTGACCTTCCTTGAGGGTTAAACAAAACTGGCTCCAAATCTCCGGCGGGGTCAACCCCACCATCAGGGCGTCCACCGGAACCACTACTGTCAATGCCTCTCCCCGGAGGAGCCGGGCGAGCACCTGGAGGCGCTGGGATGTGAATTCCGGCCCGTAAGCAACTACGTCGTATGGGAGGATGTCGACCGGTGGGAAAAGGGCGACCTTGTTCAGCCCCAACCAGGCAGAAAGGTCCTCGGCCATGCGCTCCGCCATCAGCACGTCGGCGGTAACAAGCAGGCAGGGGCGGTGCATGACTTGGCTGACCGCAGCCACCAGGTAACCCTTAAAGGCCCCCCCCAAGCCGTAAACCACTTGCGCCTTTCCTTGTTCAAGGGTTTGGTGCAAGGAGCGAAATTCACTTGTCAATGGAAGTAGGTCCAACAGACCGGATTGCTCCATTTTCGTCTCTCCTCAAGCTCTAGGGTTGGTAACCCCGGCGTTAAAAAAGGCTTTAGCTTGAGCTAAAGCCCCGAGGCATCTCACGGCCGCCAGGCTATCCCAGGCACAGGTCCCTCCCCGCCAGACCCATCCCCTCCAGGTCCAGTATTGTACCCACCTGTCCTACCGGCCCTGTCCCCTGAAAGTCATTGACCCAGGCCCTGAAGCCCGTTGAACCTGTTCATAGCTTCCTCGAGACCAGATGTTAAGACCTCAAGGACCGCACGGGCCGCAAGATCTATGATGTCACCTAATGCCTTAATTTCTTCGTCATTAAATGGTTCCAGAACATACTGGGCTGCAGTTTGCACCGCAGCCGGGCGGTTGATACCAACCTTCAGGCGCGGAAAATCACCCGACCCCAGCTCTTTAATTATCGACCTTATTCCCCGGTGGCCACCATCTCCACCACCACGCTTAATCCGGACCCGTCCGAACTCCAGGTCCAGGTCGTCATAGACCACGAGAAGATCAGACAGAGAAAGGCTGTGGGCCGTAACAACCGAGCGAATACTCCTTCCGCTCAGGTTCATGTAGGTCTGGGGCTTTAGGAGGATAACCTTTTCCAGCCCGTCGACACCCTTGACCTGGGTTTGCGCGTAAAAACCACTGTAGCCCCCGGAATGAAAGGAGGTCTGCATTCGGTCGGCCAGCTCATCCAAAACCAAAAACCCTATATTGTGGCGGGTTAACTCGTAACAAACACCTGGGTTCCCAAGCCCGGCAACCACCTTCATCGCCAAAAGCCTCCCAGTCCGAAAATCTCGGCCTTCCGGCGGCCCGGGTCCAGCACTTGGCTCCCCCTTCTTATTCCCCGGTCCTTCGGGCTTGCGGTATGACCACTTGCGCTCCCGGCGTAACCAGGCAAGTTATGGCCCAACTCCCCGCAAGCCGACCGTAGGTATGATTCACTGCCGGCAGGCATGGATGGCTACCAAAAAGCGTAACCCCTCTGGTTACGCCTCTCCTACACGCCAGACCTGACTTATTCGGCAGTTCCTGTGTCTTCTCCTGCTGCCTCCGGAGCAGCCGTTTCAGTTTCTGCTTCTTGGCCTTCGGCTCCTTCCGCAGGTTCTACCGCCCTTTCTTCAACCACCTTCGGTGCCACCATCGATACTATTACTTCTTTGGGATCCGTCAGGACCTCAATACCTTCGCCGAGATCAAGGCTGCCCACTTCCAGCTGGTCACCGACCTTGAAATTGGAAACATCAACCTCGATAAAGTCGGGGATACGGGTCGGCAGGCACTTGATCTCTACCTGGCGCAACCAGTACTGGAGCACACCCCCGCTCTTGCGGGCTTCCTCTTCCCCAACGATATGGATCGGCACAGAAGTCTCCAGCTTATCCTTCATGGAAATAAGGTAGAGGTCAGCGTGCAGAACACCGCCTTTCAGGACATCCCATTGGACCTCCTTGATCATGGCGGTCTTGGATTCTGTCTTGTCCTCCCCCTCAATCTCCAACCGGATGATGCTGTTACGACCCGCTCCAGAGCGTAAGATGCGGGCGAATTCGGCCGCGTCGACCTGAAGGGGAATGCTTTCTTTATCCTGCCCGTAGACCACGGCGGGGATGAATCCTTCCCGGCGCAGCCTCCGGGCCGCACCCTTGCCGACATCCCTGGTTCTGGCTCTCAAGGCTACCTGTTCCATAATAGAACCCCCCTTCTCCAACTCCGGTCCGTGTCCCTGGTCCGTACGTAACAACACCAGATATGATACCACATAAGTACTGGTTTGGCAAACACCCGGCCCCGTCACTACATAAAGAGCTCACTGACCGAGAGGTCCTCGTGAATTCGAAGGATAGCCTCGCTGAAGAGCTTGGCCACCGAAAGGATCACAACCTTGTCAATCCTTTTTTCATGCGGAACGGGAATGGTATTGGTTATGACGACCTCCTTGAGGGAAGAGTCACGCAGACGTTCCAGGGCCGGCCCGGAAAGAATGGGATGGGTACAGCACGCGTAAATCTCCTTTGCTCCCTTCTCCAGTAAAGCCCGGGCGCCCTGGACGATACTACCACCTGTGTCCACCATATCATCGATCATGATCACGGTCTTTCCCTTCACCTTGCCGACAATGTGCATGACCTCGGAGACGTTGGGTTCAGGCCTCCGTTTATCAATAAACCCGATGGCTGCTTTCAACTTTCCGGCAAGGTCCCTGGCCCTCGGTACCCCTCCCGCGTCGGGCGAGACGACAATCAGGTTCTTGATCTTTTTCTGTGAGAAATACTCGGCCAGAATGGGAACAGCAGTCAGGTGGTCCACAGGTATGTCAAAAAACCCTTGGATCTGGCCGGCATGCAGGTCCATGGTCAGCACCCTCTGGGCACCAGCCGTGGTGATGAGATTGGCCACCAGCTTGGCCGTGATAGGCTCCCGGCCCCTGGTTTTTCGGTCCTGGCGCGCGTACCCGTAATAGGGAACCACGGCAGTTATTCGGCGCGCAGAAGCCCTTCGAAGAGCATCAATCATGATTAACAGTTCCATCAAGTTATCATTCACCGGGTGGCTGATGGGCTGAAAAACAAAAGCATCACTGCCCCTTACACTTTCGTTGATAATAACCTTGATTTCTCCATTCCGGAACCTGCCCACCTCAATATCACCCAGGCTGGTACCCATGCGGTCGGCAATCTCCCTTGCCAGACCCAGGTTGGCGTTTCCAGAAAACAATCTAATCTTGGTGCCGTTGTTCGCGGACAATCCCTTTACCCCCCTGCTGGACCTCTAGGCCTTTTCCACTTCTGCACCCCTTCGGGCCTGGTTCTTTTGCCCTCGCCTCTCCCTGAAGCGGTCAGCCCAACCTTCCTTGTTCACCTGACGCCCACGACCGATCCCCAGGGCCCCCTCAGGAACATCCTGGTTGATGGTAGAGCCGGCCCCGATGTAAGAACGGGCTCCCACCTTGACCGGAGCAATCAAGTTAGAATTGCAGCCGACAAAAGCCTGGTCCCCAATATGTGTTCGGTGTTTTTCCAACCCATCGTAGTTAACCACGATCACCCCTGCCCCAATGTTAACCTTGTCACCGATGTCGGTGTCACCAATATAGCTTAAATGAGGGATCTTGCTTTCATTCCCCACCCGGCTGTTCTTGACCTCCACGAAATCCCCAATCCGCACTTTGCGGCCGATCCTTGTCCCGGGCCGCAGGTAGGCAAAAGGTCCTACAGTGGTTTCGGCCCCAACCTCGCTCTCAACCACTACCGAATACCAGACCAGTGCCCCATCCCCAATGTGGGAATTGGATATTTGCGCCGACGGCCCAATGGTGGCCCCTTCCCCCACGATGGTATCCCCTAGAAGGTAGGTGTGGGGATGGAGAACCGTATCCTTCCCAACGGAAACCCTCTTGTGGACAAAGGTCAGGGACGGTTCCACCACAGTCACCCCTTCCGACATCAGCCGGTCGATGATCTGCTCCCGCATCATCCGGTCCGCCCGGGCCAGCTCCTGCCTGGTATTGACCCCCATCACCGCCGCCCGGTCGGAAGTCTGAACTGCCTTAACCCGGTGCCCACTGGCTTGCAGCAAAGCCAGCACATCGGTCAGGTAGTACTCGCCCTGAGCGTTTTCCGGCTGAAGGCTTCGCAATACCCTGAACAAGGGTCCTGCTTGAAAGCAGTAGATTCCCGTATTGACCTCGGTGATTCCCCTCTCCGCGGAACTGGCATCGGTTTCTTCGACAATCCTCTTAATCTCGCCGTCCTCACCACGAACTATACGCCCATACCCTGACGGGTCTTCCAATTCCACGGTCAGTACCGTCGCCGCCGCGCCCGAGGCACGGTGGCTTTCCAGCAACCGGTGCACAACCTGTGCTGTCAGCAGGGGAGTATCACCGCACAAGACCACGATGCATTCATTTTCTTCAAAACACCCCCGCGCCTGCTGAACCGCGTGCCCAGTCCCCGCAGGCTCCCTTTGCCAAACATACTCTACCTGGTCACCAACGGCCTTAACAACTTTATCACCCTGGTACCCAACGACGAGAACCTGGCGCTCAAGTCCGGCACCGGCTGCCGCCTCCATCACATGTTCGATCATCGCCTGACCGCAGACAGGATGCAGAACCTTGGGAAGCTTCGATTTCATTCGCTTCCCCTGCCCGGCGGCCAAGATCAAAGCCGATGCTTTGCTCACCAGCGTAAACCCCCTTGTACCCCTTTACACTTTACAACTTCAATACCGGGTATCCTTCACTCTCCAGTTTATTAATGACCTTTTGTATATGATCTCGGTCACGGGTTTCCAAGGTCAGTTCAACCCCGGCCCGCCCCAGCGCCAGCCTCAGGTCGAGCCGGTCGTGGGCAACAGAAATGACGTTGGCCCGCACCCGCGCTACCACCTGTAACAACCTCTGTAAGGCACCCGGCTGGTCAACCACCGTCGTCCGGAGCCGAACAAAGCGGCCCGATTCAGCCAGTCCCCTTTCGATGATCCGGGACAGTAGATTAACGTCAATGTTCCCCCCGCTGACTACAGCCACCACCGGTTCCTTAAGGTTTTCTTCTTCCTTGAGACCGGCGAGAAGAGCGGCCATGGAAACAGCTCCAGCCCCTTCCACCAGCATCTTCGCCCTCTCCAAAAACAGAAGAATCGTCCGGGCAATCTGGTCGTCGGTGACAGTAGTCATGGCATCAACGAACCGACGGATATGGCGAAAAGTGATCTCTCCCGGACCCTTGACAGCAATCCCATCGGCTATCGTACCGACCCCTTCCGCCTCAACCGGTCGGCCAGCCTGGGTCGAGTTGAACATGGAGGGCTGCCCTTGTGCTTGGACTCCAATGACATCAATGCGGGGGTTAACACTTTTTACCACCGCGGAAATCCCAGATATTAATCCTCCCCCGCCAACGGGTACCACCACGGTCCCTACCCCTGGAAGTTGGTCGAGGATCTCCAAGCCAATGGTTCCCTGTCCGGCAATAACAGCAGGGTCATCGAAGGCATGAATGTAGGTTGCACCCCGTTCCTCCCTCAACTCCAGGGCCTCCAGGTAGGCGTCATCATAGTGGTGTCCCGCCAGGACCACCTCTGCACCGTAACCCCTGGTAGCCGCAATCTTACTGATTGGAGCCCCTTCTGGCATCACGATGGCAGCCCGAATCCCCGTTTTCTTTGCCGCCAGGGCGACCCCCTGGGCATGGTTTCCCGCCGAAGCCGCCACTACCCCGGCCGTCCTTTCCCTTTCCGTCAAGGACAGGATCTTGTTGGTCGCCCCCCGGATCTTGAAAGAACCCGTTCTTTGAAGGTTTTCACACTTCAAGTAGATTTCCACTCCGGCCAGGTCACTGAAGGTTCGGGAATGGATCAAAGGGCTGGACCGGACATAGGGGGAGATCCTGGCGTGGGCAGCTTGAACATCCTCCAGGGTAACCCAATCGCTCACTCCAAATCCCTCCAGGCGCTGGCGAAACCAGACCTGTCAGCCGTTGAGGTCTGGCACCACTACCGGCCTAAGTCGCCTTGAGCGTCTGCCACCTGAGCTACTCCAGTCACCCACGCCCCAAACAGGTAGGGCATTGGGGAGGGTGAATGTTGGAGCCGGCCTTCGCCGAGGGCTGCATGCCAGGGCGGCTCCGGAACGAGACCGGTTCCGCCGCAGGCCCCCGGGCCGGGGAAGAAAAAAACGCGTGAACACAAACCCTGGCGCAGGAAAGAACGGCTTTAAAGTCCATTCATTGGTTCTACAAACTTCCACAAAAACCCTGCCGGTAGAAAGTGCCTCGGGGTCCCTGTTAGCGTTGTCCTATTTGGTCCAAGGCCTCAATGAGCCCCTCGATATCTGATTCCGAGTTAAAATACCCCGGGCTGAGGCGCACCGTTCCTGCAGGAAAGGTTTCAAGGGTGAGATGGGCGTCACGGGCACACTGAAGCCCGGACCGAACCAGAATTCCGTACAGTTCATCAAGGAGTTTCTCTACTTCGGAAGGTTTTAGCCCCTCGACGTTGATACTTTGAACTGCCGTACACCACTCGACCCGATCAGGGCCGAACCGGGTAACACCCGGGAGCGAAGCCAGGGCATCCTTGAGAAGGGCCATGAGGTTGCTCTCATGCTCGCGAATCTTGTCAACACCCTCGCCCAGCACAAACCTGACACCGGCCGCCAGGCCGGCAATGCCAGGCGTATTATGGGTTCCACTCTCGTACTTGTAGGGCAGCCGGTCTGGTTGGCGGTCCTGGTCAGAAAACCCGCCTGTACCCCCTTCGCGCATGGTCTTGAGCTCGATCCCTGGTGCCAGGCACAATACCCCCACGCCCTGGGGCCCGAAAAGGCCTTTATGCCCCGGGCAGGCCAGGATGTCGATCTTCATGGCATCCATATCAACCGGTACCCTCCCTGCCGTCTGGGCGGCGTCAACCATCAAGGTTACGCCCTTTCTGTGGAGGATCTCCCCTATTTCTTCCACCGGGTTCAGGGCACCGGTAACATTGGAAGCATGGGTGATCACCACCAGGCGGGTGTTGGGGCGGAGGGCCCCGGCTACGGCTTCGGGAGCAACAAACTGCTCCGGACCCGGCTTGACCTTGGTGATGGCCACTCCCTGGTCTTCGAGGTGTTTCAAGGGGCGCGACACAGAATTATGTTCCATGGTTGTCGTCACCACGTGGTCACCTGGTGACAGGTACCCCTTAAGGGCCATGTTGAGGGAATCAGTTCCGTTTAGGGTAAAGATCACCCTGGAAGGGTCTTTGAGGTTAAACAGCTCAGCTACTGCTTTCCGTGCTTCGGCTACGATCCGTTCTGCCTCCTGGCTGAGGTGGTGGCCGCCCCGCCCCGGACTTCCCCCAACCTCGCGCAGGATACGGCTGACCGCACCAGTGACACTGCGGGGTTTTGGAAAGGATGTAGCCGCGTTATCCAGGTAAATTGACATCTCCAACCCCCTTAATGGACGGCTCTCCTGCTGCGTAGTATTCCCTGGGCCAGGAGAAACTTAACTCCCCGGCCGGGAAGTCCTCGGCTCCTGGTAGGCCTCCAGGACGATCGAGTAGGGTGGCGCTAGGTGATCAAGCTAGCGCCATCCCTCTCACAGAACCGTGCGTAC
>SESX01000289.1 GCA_004367365.1 Candidatus Acetocimmeria pyornia | reverse complement strand
CTTTGAAGCAGCCCCCAGGTGTACGGGTGGCGCGGCTTTTCAAAGATATCAGCGATGGAGCCGTTTTCCACGATCCGGCCGGCATACATCACGGCCACCCTTTCTGCCAGCCCGGCAACCACACCCAGGTCATGGGTAATCAGGATCACAGAGGCCTGGGTTTTCTTGATGAGGTCCTTAACCAGGTCCAGGATTTGGGCCTGGATGGTGACATCGAGGGCAGTGGTCGGCTCATCGAGAATAAGCAGGTCGGGTTCACAGGAGAGGGCCATGGCGATCATGACCCGCTGCCGCATACCGCCGCTGAACTCGTGCGGGTACTGTCTAAGCCGGCGTTCTGGGTTGGGGATGCCGACCAGGCTGAGCATTTTTACGGCTTTCTTATTGGCCTGTGCACCCTTGAGGCCCTGGTGTTTCTCGAGTACCTCACGCAGCTGGAGTCCAATGCTCAAGACAGGGTTCAGGGCTGTCATCGGGTCCTGAAAGACCATGGAGATGTCGCGACCCCTTATTTCCTGCATTTTTCTGTCCGGTAGGGCGGTGAGGTCTTTCCCCTTGAGGCGGATGGAGCCAGACACGATTTTTCCAGGTGGCGGTACCAGCCGCATGATGGAGAGTGCAGTTACTGACTTACCGCACCCTGATTCGCCGACGATGGCTAGGGCTTCCCCGGCTCCGACTGCAAAGCTGATACCGTCAACGGCCCGCACTTCGCCCGCCTGGGTGTAAAAGGACGTTTTCAGAGATTCGACTTCAAGTAATGGCTTGGTTGAATCCCACATTTGCAACCCCCCTCTATCGGCGCATCCACGGATCCAGGGCATCCCTCAAGCCGTCGCCGAGGAAGTTGAAAGCGAGCATCGTGATACTGATGGCCCCAGCCGGGAAGAGAAGCTGCCACGGAGCCACCCGAATGGCCGGGTAACCATCTGAAGCCAGGGCTCCCCAACTGGCCATGGGGGCGTTTACTCCCAGGCCGATAAAGCTAAGAAATGCCTCGGTGAAGATGGCCTGAGGGATCATCAAGGTGATGGTAACAATGATGGGCCCGATGGCATTTGGAACCAGGTGCCTGAAGACTATCCTCCACGGGCTGACCCCCATGGTGCGCGCGGCCAGAACAAACTCCCGCTCCTTCAGGCTTAGGACCTCGGCCCGAACGATCCGGGCCATGTCCAGCCAGTAGACAAGGCCGATGGCAATAAATACATTTTGAAGCCCGGTTCCCAGGACCACTGTCAGCAGGATTACGTAAAGCTGGAAAGGCAGGCCGTACAGGACCTCCACGATCCGCATCATAATGTTGTCGACGTAGCCTCCAAAGTAACCGGAAACAGCCCCGTAGGGCACCCCGATGCCCAGGGCGATCAGGCTCGCCAGGAAACCGACACTCAAGGAGATCCTGGCGCCGTAAAAGGTTCGGGTCATCAAATCCCGCCCCAGGTTATCGGTACCGAAGGGGTGCTTGGCTGAAGGCGGCTGGTTGTTTTCCACCAGTTTCTGGGCGTCGTAAGAGTAAGGGGAAAAGATAGGCCCAAAAATGGCGATAAGGATAACGATGGCAATAATAATCAGACCGGTCAAGGCCAGGCGGTTTTTTTTGAGGCGAAACCATGCGTCTTTCCAGTACGTAGTAGGTGGGCGGA
>SESX01000288.1 GCA_004367365.1 Candidatus Acetocimmeria pyornia | reverse complement strand
CAGCCAGCTCTTCGCCACCTATTCCAGCCACCGGGAATTTACACCAATTCTTGAGACGCTAACATCAAAGCCGCAATCTTCGCCCGCTGCCTTGAGGATCCGTGCCATATTCCTGAGGAATGCCACGTCATTCGGGCCTTCGACACATACGAAGACTCGCACGCGATTGTCGGGGATCACTCCTAAATCCTGTGCAATGACTTCGTACACCGTATCTGTCCCTTCTTCAATTAAGCGTCTTCCACCTTGCCCCATTCGGATATAGCGGAGAGAGTCTGTCGAGAGCATTTCTGCGAGGCCGGGGACGTGTGTTGTGATGATGACTTGGCATCCATCAGCAGACGCTAGGTCTTTCAGTGCTTCAATTAGGGCACGTTGGCTGAAAGGGTGCTGGGAGGTCTCTGGCTCTTCAATCGCGTAGATGATGTCCGACCGGTTGTCTTCCACGCGCCGACGTTCTGCCTCGGCGCGGAGAAATCCAAGAAGAATCAGCCGGCGGACCCCACTGCCCCGCTTATTAACAGGGATGTCTTCGTCTGTGGTAAGGGCCAGCCTGAATAGGGAATCCCACTTTGGATCGGAGCGGAACGTTGGCCTCAGTTCTTTGGCCAGGTCTGGCGCCAGCTCTTTCAGCTTCTCGAGTGTCCGCTTGGCAACATCCATGGCTGCATCGCGAACCTTTTGCTGAACGCGCTCCAGCTCAGATTGGAGCTCATATATTGCTTGGCGAACAGCCAAATTCATGGGATTTTGTACTTCGCTGTCCTGATCCGTACTGGGGCGGTCCGCTCGGAAAAGGGCAAATATGGGCAAGTACTTCTGGATCTGATCCCAAATCCTCTTGGCATCTTCTTTGTTCAGTTCAATCTCTGTCATTGAGAGCTTCAGGTCGTCACAGGCGCCCCACAGAGCTTTCCTGATGGACGGGTTGGCGCGCTGATCAACGCCGTTTGTGTCCACGTTCTTCTCCCGGAGGCGCCTCTTGAGCTCAGAGTTCTTGAGTTGAAGTAAGTCTGCATAGCCATCAGCCGTTGGGTGCAAAGCGCGCGCCACAACTCGCGGCTTGGGCCTTTTCACCGAACAGTCAAAGACCTTGTGTATCTCCAGGTCTCCGTCATCATTCAGTAGGTATTCTTCTTTCAGACTAGTCGATGCCGTGGCATCCAGTGTGAGGTTTTCGGGCAGATCGTCAAAGACACAGCCAATGCGAACCTCTTTATCATTGGCCCTGACGCAGAGATCCTCCACCTCGAACTTGACAAGGGGCGACTCAAAGAAAATGGCTAACGCATCTAGCACCGACGACTTACCGACGTCGTTGCGCCCTATGAAGGCGGTTAGGTCAGGATGAATGGTGATCCTAACCTCGCCTTCGTATGCTCTGAAGTTCCTGAGAATGAGGGGGTGTGTTCGCTAACATAAAAGTTGACCACTTTGGGCCCTGATGATAACGAAAAAGTTGACCACCCTGAGAACCCATCCTGTAGGCTAAATGAAGGACCAAGTAGCCTACGGGAGGTAAAGGAGTTGCTCAAGATGGTCGACATTGAGTTTATCAGAAAGAAGCATTACGTGCAACGGTGGTCCATTCGGAGAGGCATTTTCGCTGCGCCCGTTTCGACGCATCCCGCAGAGCATTTCTGGATATACCTGGGAATCC
>SESX01000287.1 GCA_004367365.1 Candidatus Acetocimmeria pyornia | reverse complement strand
TATACATTACTTTAAGAAACTGTTTTATTCTGGAGATCTTCATAAAAGTAAAGGCCCCTTTCCCGGAAGTGCAATGGTTTAATAGTCTAATTGCTATACTAAAATATACCATAACTGGAAACAAAATTGGATAAGTATATATGAAATATGTCTATAAACCCACACAAAATAGCGAGGAAGCCGATAAAATAAAGTTATTAACTGAGATGCCCCGGAAGCCGCGAAATTACGCTGGTCTGGAACACATAACAGAAAAATAAAGTTGTGAATTGGGCCGGAAATATGATTGAAAAATAAGATCTAAAAATTTAATAAAGTTGTATACTGAGTAAACCACCCTTCCGCCTCGTATACTGATCTCGTATACTGATCTAGCGGGTCAGTTCCATCGAAACCACCGTACAGAGGCCACAAGGATCGCCACGGCTGGGGTTCCCGCCTGCGCAGCCAGGTCAATTACCCTGTTTAACTGATACCTACGCATCCGTTAGCCCCATAAGACCCGCCTTACGTCCGTCCGCTGAAACGTAGCGTGGATCAAGGATGCTCTAGCGCTTAGCGATCCCAGCGAACACCAACCACGGTATCCCCATTCTGCGCTCAGTATCCTCGAACAGCTGGCACAGGCCAGCCTACACCTCCGGCTCTGCACCTACAGAAGCCTCCCGCTTAGGAGATACTTCAGACCACTTATCTCCTCCCGGATGGCCGCCCCTGTGAGCGAGTACCATCTCCTAGTCAGCCCCCGTTGCCTGGCGATCTATTTCAAAAGATCACCGAACTCCCAATAACCCCTCGCGCCAAGCCGATTGATCAACTCTTCTGCGGTAGTTCTCGCTTCAGGGTCAATACTTTCTAAGGCCTTTTCAAGGATGGTGCGAGCTTCGTCTCTCAAAGCCATGATCCGCCAACCTTTTTTGACCCCCAAGAGCATGGCGTTCAGACAGTAAACAGCATCTAGAGGGTGCGACTCCGTGATTCCCGCCAAACGCTCGACAACGATGTGGTCCGGTTCGACCTTTTGCACGAGGTCCAGTACCACTTTGAGCTGTGACAAGGCCCAATTTAACTCAAACTTCCCTGAAGCAAACCACCAGCCAAAAGCGGATAATTCCTTTGTGAATTCAGTTGGCGAAAGGGCCGTCTGGGCTGTGGTCACGCGATGTTCCCAAAGGGCTTTAAGGCGATCAATGATCTGTGCCGACACTTCACCTTCCGAATTCATTAGGCTGCGTCCCACAAAATCTATGGCATGGCCTCGAATAGCGTCGTCCGCCTTGGCGTAGAACTGGTCCAGCAGGCCGCCTGATTCATCAAGAGCCAGCTTACCTCTCCAGTACAGTTCCAAGATGTGCTCAGCAAGGCGTTGGTTCGGATCACGTAAATGACGGTGATCGACTGTCTGAGAGCCGATTCGCTCGATGGCCCACCCGTATTCGTCCTTCAGGATGTCAAAGACCTTATCATAGGGCTGACAGAAAATGATGTACGTTTCCCAAGCAGCATCACGAAGGTGTACTTGTTCTGGTGCGACAGAGAATATGTGGCTCTTTTGAGCGGCTGCCCACTGCGCATCGAGCAGCACCAGCCACGGAAACCACTGCCCATAGACGGCCCTGACGGCCACAGAAGAATCGCGGTTGAGATCGACATGCCGCCGGGTTAAATGTTGCAATATACGAGGTGCGAGTATTATA
>SESX01000286.1 GCA_004367365.1 Candidatus Acetocimmeria pyornia | reverse complement strand
CCGATCCCGCTCCTGCCACAACCTTCGCTCACTTGGATGCCACGACAGTGCTGTCGCGCCAGATTGCCGAGCTGGGTATTTACCCGGCAGTGGACCCCCTTGACTCCACTTCCCGGATCCTGGACCCGACAGTCCTGGGGCAGGAACACTACGAGGTGGCGCGGGGTGTCCAGAGGGTGCTGCAGAGGTATAAAGATCTACAGGATATTATCGCGATCCTGGGAATGGACGAACTATCCGACGAGGATAAGCTGATTGTGGCCCGTGCCCGCAAGATCCAGCGCTTCCTCTCGCAGCCCTTCTTTGTGGCAGAGCAGTTTACTGGGACCAAGGGTGTGTATGTCCCGGTCAAGGAGACGGTGCGTGGTTTCAAGGAGATCCTGGAAGGCAAACACGACGACCTGCCTGAGGAGGCCTTCTACATGGTTGGCACCATCGACGAGGTGGTGGCCAAGGCCAAGAAGTTGACTGAAGAAGGGCGTGGTTAATGTGTCCGACCTGCTGGAGTTGACGGTGGTCACGCCCGAAAGGGTGGTTTTGAAGGAATCTGTCTATTCCCTGGTCCTCCCGGGGGTTGACGGTTACCTGGGGGTGCTCCCGAACCATGCCCCGATGCTGGCCGCACTAAAAATCGGGGTGGTCAAGTACCGGAGGCCCGGGGGGGAGTTCTCGCCCCTGGCTGTCAGTGGTGGGTTTTTCGAGGTTTCCAACAACAAGGCGGTGATCCTGGCCGACAGTGCCGAGCGTCCAGAAGAAATTGACCTCAACCGGGCACGTGCCGCCCGTGAAAGGGCGGAAAAGCGGCTCAGGAGCAAGGCAGAAAACATAGATTTTCACCGGGCACAGCTGGCCCTTCAGCGGGCTATCAACCGGCTCCGGGTGGCCCGCTGGGACGAGTGACCCCAGGAGTCGGCCTGGGTGTGTTTCTTTGCCCAGGGGTAGCACCGGGCTCGCTCCGGGGTCCAAGGGTGGAGCCAGTACTTTTTTCAACTGGTGCTCCATGCCGCCTCTCAAGGGGCGGCACCATGGAGGATGAAAGTTGCAGGCGGTATGCAGCGGCGCCCTAACCAGGTGTCTCGTAATGGGTATGCCCGGGGCGCTCTGGGATGAGGCCGGCTTGCTAAAGGCCCGGAGGCCATGGGAATATGAAAGGCGAGTGGAGGAAGAGCCCAGGCGAGGAGCTAGCGGCATTTTCGGGGTGTTCGGGATTGAAGAGAGAGAACCTGGAGGGGAACGGGTTCTCTCTTTTTTTATCTCATTCTTATCTTAGTTATCCTACGTCCAACTCTTTAACCAGTACAGTTTAGCCCAGAAAACAGTGGGCCCGTGGGCTAAAACCTACGGGTAAAGCCTACGATCTGTTCAACGTCCTGGTGCTGCGGTGTCCACCGCCGCAGAAGACGTGCTGGTGTTGCCCCTGAAAACCTCGGATAGACGGGATGCACTAATGCCGTCCTTGTGAGGTTGACGTTAAACCCTAAGGGCTGCATATCACATGCCTTGTTACTCAATACTAAAAACCGGGGCCGCCGGGGTTCATTACAGGCTTATGGTGAGCGTAACGCACGGAAGGAAAGCGGGCGCTGTTAGGACATTTTCGTAACAGTGCCCAATGCCGCCTCCAAAGCGGCGGTACCACGAAGCATGAAAATTGGACCCGGTATTCAGCGGCCTGTTAATCGGGTAGGATCATGAGTTG
>SESX01000285.1 GCA_004367365.1 Candidatus Acetocimmeria pyornia | reverse complement strand
GGCCACAAGTTTTCACGATGAAGAGGTGGTCGCCGTCGGGGTCCACGGCCCGGATCTCCTGCTCCATCACTTCCCCCACCTCCGCCTCCAAGGGGGGGAACAGGTGGGGATTGCTCCCCCCCTGATATTCGGGGGGATCATTCGTTACTGTCAAGCTCCAGCTTCCCAGTGAGGCAAACCCAAAATCCAGTCGAGGTGACACCTCTACTACCCAGTACCTTGCCACCCACATCGATTGCCCAATACGCTGCACCTTTTCGAGGGTGTTCAACAATAACCACTCCAGATTTCCTGGAACACAACTCACAGTCAACTCCGGTCGGTCGTAAGGACCAAACACACACCATTGGTCATCCAAGCCCAGCAGGAACTTCAACTCGTAATGCCCAAAACCACAGGGGCAAATCCATTTATCCAGTAATGGCGATTCCCAAATAAAGTAATACTCATAACCAAGGTTGTCCCCGTACTCCAACAGGTCAGGATCATCTGCTTGAAGCCTCAGTTTGATCTCTGAGGATTCAATAAGATGGTTAAAAAACTCCGTCACGGTCATGGTGACAGTAAGTTCTCTCGCTAGAGGCGGCCGGTTAGGTATGAATTTTAGACTGAAAGAAAAGTGTCCAGAACAGCGCTCATGTAGCACATATCTGCCGTTAGTTCCACAAAAACTATCATATGCAACCAATGTGATGCCCACTCTGTCTCCAGGAGAAAACCGATCCGCATCACTTATGGCTATCGCTACCCTGTAGGTATAACTTCCCGGCCGCCCTTCTCGCTCGTGAACTTTGTTCACATTTACAGAGATCCCATCTGGTAGTTGTGATTCCACAAATACGCCAACTAAGTTCTCATCCGGATCCTCTACCAAAACTTCAAACTGATATTCTCCCTGTTGGTGAGCTGGGATTTCCACATCCCCGTAGGGCACATGCACAAACCTGGGGGGCACGTTTTGAAGTTCCTCCTCTGCCGCCGAGCATCTAACAGAAAGAGCACAATCAGCCATGCCAACCCCCCTGATTGGCAGTGGCTGGGTGAGATGGATCGCTTCGGAAAGTGCGGAAATGAGCGGGAAAGCTAGATGTACCTCCACTTCTCGGTTTTCATACGACCACCCCGGCACCCGATCGTCACCTTTCCGGATCGAGCAGGGAGCCGGAAGCTCATCATCCAAACTGTTGTCCCTGAGCCCTCTGATCACTGGGATCCATTTCCTGTAGCTTATTTCTCTCGGGGGTATGGTCCACAAGGTTGCTGTGCCGCTTAGAACTAAATCAGCGTCCATTACCAACCTCTCGCTCTCCGGGCAACACGGGATGGAGCAGGAAAGGTCCGCATAGCCTGAGAAACCAGTTCCTAATTCTACTTTTATGTTCGGAACTAATAAGGTTAGAGGCGGCAATGGGGCGGTGCCAGTGATTATTTTTGTAACAAACTCTATAATCGAAAGCACACTTCCCACTGGTATTGTGAACCCAAATTCCGTCTCACGCATTGGACATAACGCCGTAGGACAGTGTAAATCGGAAGGAAATGCCATAAAATAGTTCATCGTTGCCGCTAATAACAAAATTTTCCACACGATCTTTTTCATGGACACCTCCAGGGAAAGAGGCACAGGCAGGCCGGGACCCTCGAGGCCCGGTAGATGACCCCCGCATGACAGCCCTCATCGGGCCGGATCAACATCGAACCGGAG
>SESX01000284.1 GCA_004367365.1 Candidatus Acetocimmeria pyornia | reverse complement strand
GTGTTGGTCAAGAGGGCGAAGGCTTTAAGGTTGCCCTGGCTACCCTGGACGGTGGAAGAATTGGTATTGGCGCCCAGGCCGTGGGGATTGCCCAGGCGGCGCTGGACAGGTCGATTGCCTACGCCAAGGAACGGGTTCAGTTCGGCCAGCCCATCGCTAAATTCCAGGGCATTCAATGGATGCTGGCGGAGATGGCCACAGATATTGAGGTGGCACGAACCATGGTTTACCGCACGGCAACCCTGCGTCATAACAATATCCGGGCTTCCAGGGAGATGGCCATGGCCAAGCTCTTCGCCGCCAGCATGGCCGTGAGGAATACCGCCAAGGCGGTCCAGATCCACGGAGGGAACGGCTACATGCGGGAATACGAGGTAGAAAGATACATGCGGGATGCAAAAATCACCGAGATTTACGAGGGTACTTCCGAAATCATGAAGGTGATCATTGCCGGGAGTCTACTCCGGTAATCATGGGGGAGTGAAGCTTGAAGCTGATTCGGGTCGCTTCATGCCAGTTTGCAAGGATCCCGGGGTGAAACTCCACACAATCAATTTCTCTCTCGTGGTTCTTGTTTGTACCGAACGCCTGCCTGGTGCAGAGGTTTTGTCCATCACCACCACGTGTGGGCACCACATGCTTGCCCTGGCCTTGGTTAAAGACCTGGCGGAACGGATCAGGAAGAGGCGTTTCACCCCGGAAAAGGCGGCCCGGAAATTGGCCCGGCTTTGTCCGTGTGGAATCTTCAACCACACCAGGGCGGCGAAGCTCTTGGCTGGTATGGCCCAAAAGGAGGACGGGAAAGGAAGTCCTGGACAGAGGGCGTGAAGGAAGGAATAACCTTAATTCTGACGAATCTGGTTAAACTAAGACTGGCTGCAGTACCTTATCTTTTAAAGGAACCGGTACCAATTTATTTTCGGGTGTCAACCTACTTTACTTAGAGACATTGGGGGGTCCTTGATGAAAGAAGGTTTCCGCATTCTTGCCCTGGATGTGGGAGCCGGTACTCAGGACGTGCTTTTGTTTGAAGAGGACAAACCCATCGAATCGTGTGTACAGATGATCCTACCTTCTCCCACTGTTGTGGTGGGGGAGCGGATCAGAAAGGCAACCCGTGCAGAGAAGGATGTGTTTCTTTCGGGTTACCTGATGGGTGGTGGAGCCTCGGTCAGGGCTGTTAAGGCGCACCTGGAGGCCGGTCTTTGTGTTTATGCTACCCCGCAGGCCGCGCTGACCATTGACGACAACCTCGACCGGGTCAAGGAGATCGGGGTTAGCCTGGTTGAGGAGAACTCAGGTCGAGGTGTTCCGGAGGATGCGGTAGAGGTGACCATGAGGGATGTCGACCTGGACTTGTTCCGTAAGGTTTTCTCCATGTTCGATATCTCCCTACCTCAACGTTTTGCGGTTGCGGTTCAGGACCATGGTTACTGTCCCCAGGGAAGCAACAGGCGGTTTCGATTTGCCCAATGGAAGAATTTTGTCGAAGCGGGTGGCCGGCTCGAGGACTTGGTTTACACTAATGTGCCCGACCACTTCACCCGGATGCGGACGGTCCAGGACCTACTTCCCGGAGCGGTAGTCATGGATACCTGGGCGGCAGCCGTCTGGGGCGCCCTGAGTGACCCCTGGGTTGAATCGTACAACCGTAGTGGTCTCATTGTGGTTAACATTGGTAATGCCCATACGGTAGGGGTGCTGTTGAAGA
>SESX01000283.1 GCA_004367365.1 Candidatus Acetocimmeria pyornia | reverse complement strand
ACTTCGGCCCCCCGGAGACAGTACCGGAGAAGTTCAGGGGGCGCAAGTTCTACCAACACAACCCGACCGTGACCCTGATGAGGACGACGGTAGAGGAGAACAGAAGACTGGGGGAGGTCATTGCCGAAAAGCTCAATGCAGCCAAGGGACCAACTACAGTAGTCTTACCTCTCAAGGGCGTCTCCCTTATCGACGTCGAGGGCAAACCCTTTTATGGACCGGAGGAGGACGCGGCCCTGTTCGATGCCATCAGGGAGAACCTGGCGGATCACATTCGACTGGTCGAGATCGATGCTGACATCAATGACCCTCAGGTGGCCGAGACCATGGCCAGGCTCCTGGACGAAATGATCCGGGAACAGAAGACCAACACAGGAGGTTGAGGTAAATGGCCCTCACGCGTGCTCAGGCACTGCAGAGGTTACGTGAGACTGTTGCCAGGGGAGAACCCATCATCGGTGCGGGAGCGGGGACGGGCATCTCGGCCAAGTGTGCAGAAGCCGGCGGCGTAGATTTAATTATCATTTATAACTCCGGCCGCTACCGTATGGCCGGCAGGGGATCTCTGGCCGGTCTTATGCCCTACGGCGATGCCAACGGCATCGTCGTGGAGATGGCTAACGAGGTTCTTCCCATCGTCCGAGATACACCGGTACTGGCCGGCGTCTGCGGCACCGATCCCTTCCGGCAGATGGATGTGTTCCTCAGGCAACTGAAGGACACCGGGTTCAGCGGGGTGCAGAACTTCCCCACCGTGGGCCTGATTGACGGTGTTTTCCGACAGAATCTGGAGGAGACCGGGATGGGCTACGACCTGGAGGTGGAGATGATCCGAAAGGCCCACGAGCTTGACCTGTTGACCACACCGTACGTATTCAATGAGGTGAACGCCCGCAAGATGGCCGAAGCTGGCGCCGATGTACTGGTGGCCCACATGGGCCTTACGACTAAGGGTACCATCGGGGCCAAGACGACACTGACGCTTGAGGAGGCGGCCCAGCGTGTTCAGAAGATCCGGAACGCCGGTGTTGCCGTTAATCCCGAGATCCTGGTAATCTGTCACGGCGGCCCTATAGCCGAGCCCGAAGACGCGACATATATCATCGAGCACACCGAGGGAGTGGTCGGCTTCTTCGGTGCGTCCAGCATAGAGCGCCTACCCACGGAAAGGGCTATCACTGAGCAGGCCAGAAAGTTCAAGGAAATCAGGTTGTAGGGAGACACCATGGTCAAGGGACCCCCGGACCGGGGGATGACGGGCCCGGGCTGAAAGACCGTCCGTGCCCTGTGCGTGCGCCCGGCATGGGTGATGTCTTTAGGGTGAAAGTCCCGAACCCTTGACCGGGCTGGACCAGAAATCCCCGACCAGTTCGGCCCGGAGGTCAGCCCAGTCTCCGCCGGGGATGGAGGGCCTCGGGGGAGAAGCGGGGAGTGGTACAGAAAGTAGAGGGACTGGTAGACCATGAAGAGACCTGGTCAAGGACCGCGAACGGGCCTGCCGGCAGGGGCCGCCTTGAAGCCGTCAATGGAGACGTGGTAAAATAAGGGCAGCCAGCAAACACTGGGGTCTGGTTGACTGGACGGACGGGAATTCTTTGCCACTGGGTGCGGGAGGGTTAGGGGCTGAGATTGGGGGAAGAAGATCTCAATGTCAGTGGTCTTGTTGATGGGGGCCATCACCCTGGCCCTTAATTTTTTGACCAAGCTTCTGGTTCAGCTCAAGATGGAACCAGACCAGAGCAAACCCATCATTCAGGGAATCTTCCATCTCAC
>SESX01000282.1 GCA_004367365.1 Candidatus Acetocimmeria pyornia | reverse complement strand
CTCAGTTTCTGAATCCGGGTGCCATACCCCTTCCCCCAAAATCGACTTTGTCAGGAGACACTAGCCTACCTATGAGGGATTGAAACAGGTTATCGCTTGATGAGGGAGGGGGTGCTTTTCTAGTTTCTAGCCTACCTATGAGGGATTGAAACACGCATACGACTTCGGAGTGGACTTCGAGGTCGATGTTTCTAGCCTACCTATGAGGGATTGAAACCTCGATATATACCGGATTCGCCTCTGTGCATCGTCGGTTTCTAGCCTACCTATGAGGGATTGAAACTCAACAACACAGATGTGGAATATACTACGCAGCAACGGTTTCTAGCCTACCTATGAGGGATTGAAACTGCCCCCACGAAGACTAGATGAAAATCTGTATCGAGGTTTCTAGCCTACCTATGAGGGATTGAAACCAGGAGGTCGATAACGTGGATTTCCAACTTCCAAAGGTTTCTAGCCTACCTATGAGGGATTGAAACCCCAACAGTATAACCTCCTCATAGAGTATTTGCGGGGTTTCTAGCCTACCTATGAGGGATTGAAACATGGTAACTTCACACATGTTATTTACCTCCTTTCCTGTTTCTAGCCTACCTATGAGGGATTGAAACCGTCCCGCTTCGCCCCGGTCGGGTGAAGGAGCTGGGTTTCTAGCCTACCTATGAGGGATTGAAACTATACTACCGGCGTGATTTTGCCAATGAATACTCCGTGTTTCTAGCCTACCTATGAGGGATTGAAACCGGATACAAACTTGGTCATGACTATAGAGGGGTGGAAGTTTCTAGCCTACCTATGAGGGATTGAAACGACGTTTTCGCGCTTCGTACCGAGCTGCATAACGGGTTTCTAGCCTACCTATGAGGGATTGAAACTAAGGCGGGCACCCTGCGTATCACTGACGCGCTGAGTTTCTAGCCTACCTATGAGGGATTGAAACAATGTATGACTGACGTACCACTATACATCGCCAGCGTTTCTAGCCTACCTATGAGGGATTGAAACTGGTACCATAGGGCCAATGGTCTGTCAAACCATTGTTTCTAGCCTACCTATGAGGGATTGAAACTAAGCTCAATCGCTACACCCGGGGACATGCGGGCGGTTTCTAGCCTACCTATGAGGGATTGAAACCAACTGACCGAATTCGGCAAGGAAGTTCACAAAGGTTTCTAGCCTACCTATGAGGGATTGAAACCGCAATTATCTGCGTAGCCAGTATAATCCCAAAGAAGTTTCTAGCCTACCTATGAGGGATTGAAACGCGGCAGGTACGGTAACGATAACGCAGCCGGGAGAGTTTCTAGCCTACCTATGAGGGATTGAAACTCCGGGCCCAGAGCTCGACCTGAAGGTGAAACCATGTTTCTAGCCTACCTATGAGGGATTGAAACCCACTCCTCTTCCTCCTCCTCTAGGGGGCTCTCAAGGTTTCTAGCCTACCTATGAGGGATTGAAACTGGAAAAGTCGTAGGGTGTTTGAGATGTTCGATTCGGTTTCTAGCCTACCTATGAGGGATTGAAACTCCCGACTATGAGATCTTGTCGCACATAGAGCGGCCGAGTTTCTAGCCTACCTATGAGGGATTGAAACTGCTCTTTATTTTGGCTGGTGCACTCATATATTTCGTTTCTAGCCTACCTATGAGGGATTGAAACTATACCGGACGATTCACGCCGATGGGACGATCGAGGTTTCTAGCCTACCTACTAGCTAGCCCCCTAATCCGGTTGGAGAATTTGTGTTAAGGTTGTACAATCAGGTTAGGGGGGT
>SESX01000281.1 GCA_004367365.1 Candidatus Acetocimmeria pyornia | reverse complement strand
TCTTCACGATTCCCTTTCGAGTCGCCATGAACAGGTAGTAGTCGTGGTCAAAATCCGCCACCGGAATCACGGCGCTGATCTCCTCGTGGGGGCCCAGGGGAACCAGGTTAACAATAGCGGTCCCCCGGGCCAACCGGGTAGCTTCCGGTATTTCATACCCTTTGAGCCGGTAGACCTTGCCGCGGGTGGTGAAAAAGAGCAGTTCCCGGTGGGTGGTGGTGGTGAAGAAGTGTTCCACAAAATCCCCTTCCCGGGTGTGCAAACCGGTAATGCCGCGCCCTCCCCGTTTTTGCATCCTGTAGGTTGCCAGCGGTAACCGTTTCGTGTAACCCTGGTGGGTGACTGTAATAACCACGTCTTCCTCGGCAATCAGGTCTTCTTCCTCGAGGGCCAAGGCATCCCTGGCAATGGTAGTTCGACGGGCATCGGCATATTTTTCCTTGATGGTCAGGAGTTCTTTCTTAATAATCTCGAGAACCATCCGCTCACTGGCCAGAACAGCCCTGTAATACTCGATATCTTTCTGGAGGCGGGCGTATTCCTCGTCGACCTTTTCCCGTTCAAGGGCCGTCAGACGCTGCAGGCGCATATCGAGGATCGCCTGGGCTTGTTTTTCCGTAAGCTTGAAGCGCTCCATCAATCCTTGCCGGGCCTGATCTACATTCTTGGAAGACCGGATCAATTCCACCACTTCGTCGATGTGATCCAAGGCCACCTTCAGCCCTTCAAGAATATGGGCCCTGTCTTCGGCCTTGCGCAGGTCGAACCTGGTCCGGCGGGTAATGACTTCTTTCTGGTGTTCAAGGTAGTGGCTGAGGACTTGCCGTAAACTCAGTACTTGAGGGCGACCGTTGACAAGGGCCAACATGATAATCCCAAAGGTGTGGTCCATCTGGGTATACTTGAAGAGCTTGTTCAAAACCACCCTGGGGTTGGTACCTTTTTTGAGGTCCAACACAACCCTGAGGCCGGTGCGGTCGGTTTCGTCCCGCAGGTCGGCAATACCCTCGAGCTTCTTCTCCCTGACCAGTTCGGCAATCTTCTCAATGAGTTTAGCTTTATTGACCTGGTAGGGGATTTCGGTAACTACAATCCTGGCCCGGTCAGACTCCGTGGTTTCGATGATCGTCCGGGCCCGCATCCTGATAATGCCGCGGCCGGTTTCGTAGGCCTTCTTGATCCCTTCCCGCCCCATAATGAGACCCCCTGTAGGGAAATCCGGGCCCTTTATAGACAGCATCAGTTCCTTGGATGTTACCGCGGGGTTGTCGATCATCTTGACAATACCATCGATGACCTCACCCAGGTTATGGGGAGGGATGTTGGTAGCCATCCCGACTGCAATCCCTGATGAGCCGTTGACCAAGAGGTTCGGAAACCGGGCCGGGAGCACCACTGGTTCCTTCAGGGTATCGTCATAGTTGGGAGCGAAGTCCACGGTATCTTTATTGATATCGGAAAGCATTTCCGTGGCCAAAGGTGTCAGGCGTACCTCGGTGTAGCGCATCGCCGCCGGGGAATCACCGTCTATAGACCCGAAATTGCCGTGACCGTCAACGAGCGGGTAGCGCGTGGAAAAATCCTGGGCCAGTCTCACCAGAGCGTCATAAACAGGCATATCGCCGTGGGGGTGATAACGGCCCATGACGTCACCTACGATACGAGCCGACTTCTTATGGGGCTTATCCGGGGCCAGACCGGTTTCAAGCATCGTATAGAGGATCCGCCGGTGCACCGGCTTGAAGCCGTCCCTGACGTCCGGAAGGGCCCGGCTTACAATGACGCTCATGGCGTAGTCAATGTACGATTTCTTCATTTCGTCCTCGATC
>SESX01000280.1 GCA_004367365.1 Candidatus Acetocimmeria pyornia | reverse complement strand
ACGCTGTTTCCGGGCGCCGGTTGACAGACCCCACGGTATGCGTGGTGGTGGAAATGCCGGTTGAGTTCAGGTTCCTGGCACCGGTCATCGACCGGACCACTGTTCGCGTGCACAGTGATGCGAGCGTCCTGCGGAAGAAGTAGTTCTTCCTGCCGCAGAACCTTGGCCGGTACAATATCAGGATAGCACTTGATTAAGATGGCACCATGCCAAGGTGAAAATGTTGACGGTGCCGGGATTTTCAGGATAGCCAGCTGCCGACACCTGCGGGGTAAAGACTACCGGGTTTTCTCACAGACTTTGTGGAGGACGAAAAAACCTTGAAGCGGATCCTCACCATGGATCGGTTTTTCGGGGTCGTGCCTGTTCTGGTAGGGTGCGTCGCCACAATAAGTCTAGGCAGCTTTTCCGGCGCGTTTTTGAGGAGTTAGATATACTGGTCTACCTGGACTCAGGAAACGACCAGTAGGTAGGCCAATGCGTCGCGGGGTGCAAAGCGGCCGGTACGGTGGTGCTGCCGCCTACCGGCGATCTCTCTACCCGGATGTGCTTTTGGACGGGGATACCCTCTTTCTCAGCGAGGATTCCGGCGCGGGGCGCTGTGAAGCCGAGCCGCAGAACTTGGCCACCAAAATCCTGGCCGCCTGGACCCTGTTTAGCCGCCTGAACGGCCTGATCACCGAAAACCGGCTTTACATCCGCCACGTGGTTTTCAACGCCCAAAAGGCCGATGCTCGGTCGGAAAGGGTGTCGGATTTCAAAGGCATAGAAGACTGCGCGTAACGTATGCCCCCGGCTTCAGCCGGGGGCATCTCCTTGTCAAACGTAAAATATTGCGTTGGATTTTACGAAGTTTATGCAATATAATAAAAGCAGGAAACTGTGGAGGTGTTAAGAGTGCCAAATATTAAGCCAGTTTCAGATCTAAGAAATTATAATGAAGTTCTTCGCTCGTGCCGCGTTGGAGAGCCTGTGTTCTTGACTAAAAACGGTAGAGGCCGTTACGTTCTCCTGGATATTCGGGAATACGAAAAACAGCTGGCGTTGATCAAGCTTTTATCAAAGTTATCCGAGGCAGAGGACGCAATTAAGACGGGAGAGGAATGGAAATCCCTTGATGACCTCAAAAAAGAATTGGAGGTCTAGGGAGTGAAATATAAAATAAGAATCAACCCTGTGGCGATTGCCGATCTGCATGAAATTAAGGCCTACATCGCTGAGGATAATCCGGAAGCAGCTAAAAAGATAGGAACCGCCATTTATTCCAAGATAGAGAAGCTGGCTGACTTCCCTGAAATGGGAGTTTCGCTCGGTGCTAAGATCAATATAAAAACGGATTACCGCTTTCTTGTTTGCGGCGCCTACCTGATATTTTACAAGATTGAGGGAGAATCTATTTTAGTTTATCGTATTTTGAATGGTAGGCGGGATTACCTATCAATTCTTTTTTCAGATGAGCTGAGCAAAGACTAGAATTAATAATCGAGCTAATTGCGAGGCTCAGAAACCAAGGTAAATAGGGAGTTTTAGGGTGCTTGAGAAAAGTTATTGCACCAAGATGTTACGGTATCACTCGGGTTTGGGGGTAACAGCGAGGTAGAAGTTGGCAATATTGACCTCAAGGAAGAAATCCAAAGAAAGAAGGCGAAACTTGCAGAAAAGAGCAGGGAAGCCTCAGTTTTGCAGAGAATATCTCTACAGACAAAGCAAAAACAAAGGAGGCTTCCCTCATGGCTATTATACCACAACCTTTCCTCTTTGGGTGGCAAGAAATTGATGGTACGTGTCAAGAAAAAGTAGGCAAAGACCTCACAACAAGATCAACTAGTTTTTGTTTTTCTG
>SESX01000028.1 GCA_004367365.1 Candidatus Acetocimmeria pyornia | reverse complement strand
TTTCCCTGCACGGCTGGGTCTACCTGGTTTTCCTCCCTGTCGGAGCCTTTATCGGCACTAAACTCCTCTTGAGATTCTTCCTTTGAACCTCCCTTCCCTTCACTTCTTTGGAACCCTAGCCAATCGAGTCTCGGCCAAGGAACGAATTTATTGCCAGGTATCACTACTTGGACTACCAGTCGCTGGTGGGTGCCGGACAAGGTTACAATTGAATGGCTGGAAAGTGAGAGACAGTGTGCTTGAACCACAAGAACGTGATCGGTTTCATAGGAGGTACCGATGTATCAAGCTATCTTCTTCCGTCTGTAAAAAGATGAAAATAAAGCTGACACCGTCAAAGCAGCCGTATAAAACGCTAACAATCGACGTCGCTACGAAGTGGATACCCTTTCCTTCGCCGTCGTTCCAGGTTCTTCTTTAGGGCCTTAGGTTTTCTAGGAATCCGGGGTGCAGGGGCATCTGTTTCGATCCCCAGCAATCAGTTGAAGAAGCCCGTAACGTCTTTGGCCGACCAGAGTGGTCGGCCGGAACTTCGCTAAAGGACAGTTAACAAAAGTAAAAGGCCTGGCTAACAGCTGCGGTTAGATCAATAACCCTGATTGGAGACTACCGCTGCAAGAACGGATTCAATACAAGCACGTTCTCGTAACGTTGACCATGGTTCAGATCTTCTGACCATATCACATCGCAGCCAAGACTCTCGGCACTGCGGATAATCATTGCGTCCCAAAAACTCACCTTATGCCTTTCTTGGATTTCAGTAGCACGAATCACATCATGGGCATTCGGGCTATGTACCTTCCAGTTGGCGAGCCATGATATAAGTCTTGAGGCAACTCTGATTTCAAGCGGCTTTTTCACTTTCGTCGTAACCGCAACGAAGAACTCCTGGAGAACCTGAACGCTTAGATGCCCCTGTCCAGATTCCCAAAGTTGGGCAATTAGTGCTCGGGCCCTTCCATGTTTATCTCCCGCCTCAATATCATGAGCATACACGAGGATGTTGGTATCTACGAATTGCCTTTTCAGTTCAGCGGTCATGTAAATCGACCCGCTTCCAGTTAATGCTGCCGTGGGTACCCAGCTCAAAGCCCTCTTCCAGCAGCGCCAAGTGTTCGTTCTTGGCCTTCTGGTAGACCTCTTCTTGTTCCACCAGGTCAGCCAGAAATTGGGTTAAAAGCCCGGATACTGAAGAGTTCTTTTCCACTGCCAGGTGTTTGACCCGTTTCAGCAGCGACTTGGGTAGCGATAAGGTAATGTTTTGGCGTTCCACGCCGATCCCTCCCATAATCGAGTGTAACACGTATTTACGTGAAGGTCAACAGAAAACCAAGCTAGATGGAGTGCTCTCGCCGGGACCATGCATCCGCCATTGACAGCTTTGCCGAGGACCTGGAGACCAGGCTGGCCATTCAGTTAACGGCCTTTGAATTTGCCTCCGCCTTTTGTTATAATATACACCGTCACGGGGGTAGTTGGAGTTCTGGTGACTCTCGCGGACTTCAAATCCGTTGGTGGGTGAGATCCGCCCACGGTGGGTTCGATTCCCACATGCCCCCGCCAAATGTAAAATCATGAAAGAAATACCGTGGTTGCCTTGGAGAGCAGCACGGTTTTTTTGCATCACAACTTAATTTCGGCCCGATTTCGCCCTTTTTGACTGTAGCTGGCGAAACCGCAGGTACAATTTGGACAAGGCATAATTATGCTGTATAATATTCCAGTGGAGGTTTATCCTGAAGTTAGTTGTTTAACGTGGTTTCTGGCCTGATATTTGGCAATCTATCCAATTCCCGGTACAGGAAGGCTTATATATCCCTTTAGTGAAAGGTGGTGGTCCCATGGAGGACAGGCGGCGCCAAATCAGGCTCACGAGCCTGTGCAGCAAGGCTGGATGAGCAAGCAAGATGAGTCCTTCGGACCTGGCGCAGGTTCTGCGTCAAATACCACCTGCCGTAAACCCAGAGGAACTCCTGGTTGGGCTGGACAACCTGGACGACGCGGGTATCTACCGGCTGAACGATGAAGTGGCCCTGGTCCAGACTGTCGATTTCTTTACCCCTGTTGTGGACGACCCCCGGGCCTACGGCCAAATCGCGGCAGCCAATGCTCTGAGTGATGTCTACGCCATGGGGGGGCAGCCCCTCTGTGCCATGAACATCGTCTGCTTTCCGCGGGACTTGGACCTTTCGGTCCTGGGAGAGATTGTCGGGGGGGCGGTAGAAAAGCTGCGTGAGGCCGGCGTGACCCTGGTTGGGGGCCACTCTGTTGAGGACCCGGTGCCCAAGTTCGGCCTGGCTGTTACCGGAACGGTTCACCCCGACAAAATCGTGACCAACAGCGGGGCCAGGCCCGGCGATTACCTTGTCCTGACCAAACCCCTGGGAACAGGGGTCATCAACACGGCAGCCAAACGCGGTGAGGCTGACCCGAAGGTGGTAAAGGAGGCGGTCCGGGTGATGGCGACTCTCAACCGGGCGGCCTGTGAAGCCATGAAGGAGGTCGGGGTTAATGCCTGCACCGATGTCACGGGCTTTGGCCTCCTGGGGCATGCCTGGGAAATGGCCCGGGCCAGCAGGGTTGCCCTCCGGGTGAGAATTGACGATGTGCCCTTGTTACCCGGAGCGCGTGATTACGTAAAATACCTGCCGGGCGGTTCCCGGGCGAACCGGGAGTACCTCTCGGAGTACCTGGTGCGCCGGAAGGGGAGCAGGGAGGATGAGATGCTGCTCTGTGATGCGCAGACCTCAGGCGGCCTCTTGATGGCGGTAAGACCCGAGGGGCTTGAACCCTTGCTTTCTGCCATGAGGCGCCTGGGAGTGGAGGAGGCCACCCCGGTTGGTGAAGTGGTCGAAGGCCCGCCCGGGCGAATTGAAATCATCTAACTCAAGGGGCACTCCAGGGGGGTGCCCCTTCCTGGCCCGGTCACCTGTGCCAGGCCTTGAAGAGATACCGGCCGTCCCGACGTTTCGAGCCGGATGGAGGAGGCGCGCGGACGGCAAGGCGGTGAAGGCGGAGGGTACGGGAAAGTGCCGGGAAAAAGGAGGGGAGGATTTGACCACCGAGAACCGGTCTTTACTCCGTAAGATACCAGCAGTAAACCAGGTCCTGAACCATCCAGCGGGAAAAAAGTGGCTGAGCCGGTTCCCCAGGGCCTTGGTTCTGGAGGTGGTCCGGGAAACCCTGGAGGAGGCGAGGTCCCGTTTGCTCCGGGGTGAAGAAGCCGGGGCTGGGCTGTTGACGGGCGAGGGCCGGGGCCTGGACCTGGCACGCCTGCTGGAAACTATAGACCGAAAGCTCTCCCGGATGAAGCGGCCGAACCTGAGGCGTGTGATCAATGCCACCGGTGTCGTCCTCCATACCAACCTGGGGAGGGCGCGCCTGGCCGAAGAGGCCCAGAAGGCAGTTCTCGAGGTGGCCCGCTGCTACACCAACCTTGAGTTTGACCTTTCTTCAGGGGAACGCGGTTCCCGCTATACCCATGTGGAGGACCTGGTCTGCCGGCTCACCGGGGGCGAGGCGGCCTTGGTGGTGAACAACAATGCCGGGGCGGTGCTGCTTGCCCTGAATACCCTGGCCCAAGGCCGGGAGGTCATTGTTTCTCGGGGCCAGCTTGTTGAAATCGGTGGTTCCTTCCGTCTGCCCCAGGTCATGGCCTGCAGCGGGGCTGAGCTGGTGGAGGTGGGCACCACCAACAAAACCTACCCGACCGACTACGAGGAAAGGATCGGGGAGAAAACAGGCCTTTTGATGCGGGTTCACCCGAGCAACTTCAAGGTCATCGGCTTTGTTGAGGAAACGTCCCTGGAAGACCTCGTGTCCCTGGGCCGGGAACACGGTATTCCCGTCATGGATGACCTGGGCAGCGGGGTTTTGGTTGACCTGCGGCAATACGGCTTACCGTACGAACCGACGGTTCAGGAGAGCATCCGGGCCGGTGCCGACCTGGTCAGCTTCAGTGGGGACAAGCTCCTGGGCGGGCCCCAGGCCGGAATCCTGGTGGGCAAGAAGATGTACATCCAAAACCTGCGCCGCAATCCCATGCACCGGGCCCTGAGGCCCGACAAGATGACCCTGGCCGCCCTGGAAGCCACCCTGAGGCTTTACCTTGACCCCAAGGAAGCCGTCTCGCGCCTGCCGACCCTGGCGGCCCTGACCGCAAACCCCGGCGACATCAAGGCCCGGGCCGAGACCCTGGCCCAGGGGATCCGGCAGGTCTGGGGAGACCGGGCCCGGGTCACCGTCGAGGGTGGTTTTTCCGCCGTTGGAGGGGGTTCCCTGCCTGGGGTCGAGCTCCCTACCTACCTGACCGTGGTGGTGTTGGAGGACCTCCCGGCATCGAAGCTGGGGGAGGCCCTGCGCCAAAATGACCCACCGGTCATCACGCGGGTTAAGCGGGACCAGACCCTTTTTGACCTGCGCACCGTGGAAGAGGGCGAGGTTGATGAAATCGTGGAGGCCTTTGAATCCCTGGCCAGTAAGGGTGTGAGCCTTTGACCCGGAATGTCGTGATTGGAACCGCCGGACACATCGACCATGGTAAGACAGCCCTGATCCGGGCCCTGACGGGGAGGGATACCGACCGGCTTCCGGAAGAGAAAAAGCGGGGCATCTCCATTGACCTCGGCTTCACCTACTTCGACCTTCCCGGGGGCCGCCGGGCCGGGATCGTTGATGTTCCGGGTCACGAGCGGTTCGTGAAAAACATGCTTGCCGGGGCCATCGGGATCGACCTTGTGATCCTGGTGGTGGCGGCCGATGAGGGCGTGATGCCCCAGACCAGGGAACACCTGGCCATCATGGACCTTTTGGCTGTGCAGGACGGGGTCATCGCCCTCACCAAGGTGGACCTGGTGGACCGGGAGTGGCTGGACCTGGTGGAAGAAGAGGTCAGGGAACTGGCAGCAGGTACCTTCCTGGAGTCGGCCCCGGTGGTTCCCGTCTCTGCTGCCACCGGGGAAGGCATTGATGACCTAAAAAATGCCCTTGTCCAGGCGGTCCAAGGGCTCAAGCCCCGGTTCGACCGGGGGGTAACCAGGCTTCCTGTTGACCGGTCCTTTGTGGTCCGTGGTTTTGGAACCGTGGTTACTGGTACCCTGGCAAGTGGCTGCATTCAACTGGAAGACCGCCTTGTGGTCCTGCCCCCAGGGCGAGAGGTTCGGGTCAGGGGTTTGCAGGTCCACGGAGAAGAGGTGGAAAAGGTAACTGTTGGCCAAAGGGTGGCGGTGAACCTCTCTGGGGTTGAGGCTCATGAAGTGGAGAGGGGGCAGGTTCTTGTCAGTCCCGGTTTCTTTACCCCTACCAGGACCTTCGTGGGGAGGCTGAGCCTTTTGGCTGAAGCCCCGAGGGGCTTGAAAAACGGCTCCCGCCTCAGGCTCCATGTCGGCACCGCCGAGGTCATGGCCCGGGTTGTCCTCTTGGACCGTGAAGAACTCGCCCCTGGAGATGAGGCCTTTGTCTTATACCGAACCGAGAAGGAGGTTGTAGTAGCAACCGACGACCGCTACATTGTACGTTCGTACTCCCCGGTGCGAACCATCGGCGGTGGCCAGGTTATCGACCTTGAGGGCCGTTACCGGCGCTACGACCAAAAAGCCCTGGCGACCCTTGGTTTTCTCGAAAGGGCCTCCCTTGAAGAGCGTGTTTCTGAACTGCTGCGCCAGGCCGAAAAGGGTGTCGTCAAGCCGGGGCAGCTGGCCCGCCGCCTGGGCAGGGATGAGGCGGCCGTCCTGGCGGCAGCCGAAAAGGCCGGTTCTGGGGGAGATGTCCTGGTCCTGGGGGACAGGTACCTGATCCACCGGGACCGGTACCAGGCATTGAAAGGGAAGGTTAAGGGGTTTCTGGCCAGGTTCCACCAGGAAAACCCCCTGCAGCCCGGGATTGGCAAGGAAGAGTTGCGACAGGAGGTTTTCGGGGCCCTGGAGGTGGCAGGGTTTGGGGCTCTTCTCAAGGTCCTGGAGGATGACGGGACTATTGCCGCCAAGCAGGACCTTGTTTCCCTGGCTGGACACCGCGTGGTTCTCGACCCAGAACACTCCCGGGCCAAAGAGGAGATCGAGGGCCTCTACAGGCAGGGTAGGTTCTCTCCTCCTGCCCTAGAGGAGGTGGTCGAGAGGGTGGGCCTGGGCAGGGAAGCCACTGTTAGCCTTCTGCGCTTTCTAGACAGTGCAGGGGTTTTGGTGCGGGTCTCCGGAGAATTGTACTTTCACCGTCACTGGGTTGACGAGGCGGCCCGGAAGCTGAGGGGCTTTCTTGACCGGCACCAAACCCTCAGTGTCGCTGAATTCAGGGACCTTTTGGGCACGAGCCGCAGGTATGCCCTGCCCCTGCTCCAGTATTTCGACGCAAGGAAATTAACCAGGAGGGTGGGGGAGAAGCGGGTTCTGCATCCCCGCACGGCCCGGGAATAAAAAGGGGTTGATGGTCCCGGCCTGCCGTCAGCACGCGCCGTTAGAATCACCTGGAGTCGCTTAGCGGCTTTTTTTGTTGCAGGTGTCTCTTGAGACGGCCTGTATAGGCAGAGGGGCCGGGTGATGAGCCCGGGTATTTGAACAGGCTGGGGACACCAGGTTCTTCCGCACGGCAGGAATGTATCTAAAGGGTTACGATTTTCGTACGATTGATCATTTTGCCACAAGCAGGAATATTAGAACCGCGAACGAATAACAAAAAATTGTGAAGGTAGTGAATGTGTGTTCATTCACTAACCCTTTGGAATATAACTGAAAAGAGCAGAAAAAAACCAGATGCCAGAGCCTTGCTGCACTGATCGTCTGTCGGCACACGCCAGGAAACGGCCCAGGTTGACTCCTTCTGACCTTCAAGAAAAGGCCGGTGCACGGAATGTAGGGAAGAGAACGCTCCCTGTCCCCTGTACCGGCTCTTATTTGTGAAAAAAAGGATTTGGCCTTGAACTGGATTGGATCTCAGGGTCTCAAACGTGGATGGACTTGGTGTGCCGGGCGGATGGCCCTAGGAGGCGGCTTGATGAAGAAGGAAGGAGGTGAAAAACAGTGGCGGCTCTGGAGCTTACCCGCAGGGAAGAATTTGACCCTGCCTTTCTGTCCCTGGTGGCATCCTTTCCCGAGGGAGCCAAGATCCGGCACTGCGTCCAGTGTGGTACCTGTACCGGGTCCTGTCCGGTCAGCTACCAGATGCAGCATACACCGCGGAAGATTATCGAGATGGTGCGTGCCGGGATGCGCCGGGCGGTACTGACGAGTGATTCTATCTGGTACTGTGCCTCCTGTTATTCCTGCAGTGTCCGGTGTCCCCAGGGGATTAATCTCCCGGAGGTCATGTACCTTCTACGCTCGATAGCCACTGCCACGGCCAGGGACAGGAGCGCCATCTTTTACCACTGCTTTTCAGAGACGGTGCGCCGCTACGGCAGACTGCACGAACCGGCCCTGATGCTGCGCTACCAACTCCGGACAGGGCTGTTGGGGCTTTTCAAGAACCTGCCCATCGGCGTGCAGATGCTGGCCAAGGGGAAACTGCACCTGCTGGGGCGGCGGATCGGAGGCTGCCAGGAGGTGGAAACACTCTTCCGGTTGGCCGAAGACGAAAGGAGGGGATCGACCGGTGTCCCAATCTAGTGGCCTCAAGTATGCCTATTTTCCCGGGTGTTCCTTGCAGTCGTCAGCCGTTGACTACAACCGCAGTATCCTGAGCACCTGCACAGAGCTGGGGATTGAACTGCGGGAACTGGAGGACTGGAACTGTTGCGGTACCACGGCCGTTACCTCGACCAACCTGCTGCTTTCGTACCTGCTTCCGGCGCGTAACCTGGCCCTGGCTGAAGAGGAAGGTCTTGATCTAGCTGTAGCCTGTAACTCCTGTCTTGTGACCCACCGGCGTGTGACCGGCTGCTTCTCGCTCGATATTTCACCATTGGCCAACAAGATCCGCTCAAGCCTACACAAGATCGGCAGAACCTTTAGGGGTCGGGTCCAGGTCAGGCATATCCTTGACATCCTGGCCGAGGACCTTGGGTTCGAGGGCCTTGCCGGTAAGGTAAAGCGCAGGCTTGAGGGCTTGAAGGTAGTCCCATACTACGGCTGCCAGTACAGCCGGCCGGGCGCGCAACTTAAGGAGGCGGAAATGCCCGAGAGCATGGACCAAATCCTGGATCTCCTCGGCGTTGAAGTTAAGGAGTACTCCCGGAAGACCAAGTGTTGTGGTGGGGTGCTGATGACCACGAAGCCGGAGATCGCGGCTGCGCTGGTAAACGAACTACTGGAAGAGGCGGCAGACCGGGGGGCGGACGCCATCGTCGTCACCTGCCCCTTGTGTCAAATGAACCTCGATATCTACCAAGGGGACGTCAATGCCAGGTTCGGCAGGTCATATAACCTACCGGTGGTCTACTTCACCCAACTGCTGGGCATTGCTCTCGGCGTGAAGCTTGTGGAACTGGATGTGCATCGTGGTTTTGTTCCGGCCGAGCCCCTGCTGCGTAAGTACGCGTGAAAGGAGGATGGAGGGATGGCCCATTCTGAACCCGTTCGAGTGGGCGTCTATATCTGCCACTGCGGGAGCAATATTGCGGAGAAAGTGGAAGTCCAAGAGGTGCGCCGCTACGCCGAGGAGATGGAGAAAGTAGTGGCTGCCCGCGACTACCAATACATGTGTTCCGAGCCAGGGCAGGAAATCATCCGGAAAGATATCTGTGAAGGACTGGTCAACCGGGTGGTGGTTGCTTCTTGTTCACCCCGGATGCATGAACCCACCTTCCGCAAGACCCTTTTTGATGCCGGCCTCAACGGATACCTGCTGGAGATGGCCAACATCAGGGAGCAGTGTTCCTGGTGTACAGAAGAAAACCGGTGGGCCACGGAAAAGGCCAAGGCCCTGGTGGGCGCGGCGGTGAAGAAGGCCGTCCTGCTCGAACCCTTGGAAGAACGGTCGGTACCGGTGAACCCGGATACCCTGGTGGTGGGAGGGGGTGTGGCCGGTATCGAAGCCGCCCTGAAGGTCGCGGAGGCGGGTAAGAAGGTGTACCTGGTAGAACGGGAACCGTCCATCGGTGGTCACATGGCACGACTGGACAAAACCTTTCCCACCCTTGATTGTTCGGCGTGTATCCTGACCCCCAAGATGGTGGCCCTGGCCCAAAACGAGAAGGTGGAGCTCCTCACTTTGAGTGAAGTTGAGGAAGTATCAGGCTACATCGGTAATTTCAAGGTCCGTGTGCGCCAAAGGACACGCTACGTTGATCCCGTGGCCTGTACGGCCTGTGGTGACTGCCGTGACGTCTGCCCAGTGGAACTGCCCGATACCTTCAACCACGGCCTCAACAACAAAAAGGCCGTCTACCAGTTCTTCCCCCAGGCGATACCAAATGTCTTCCAGGTGGAAAAAGCCGGTGACCCTGCCCCGTGCCGGCACGCATGCCCGGCAGGGGTCAACGTACCGGGCTACCTGGCCCTGATTAAAGAGAGAAAGTTTGCCGAAGCCCTGGACCTGGTCCGAGAGGCCCTACCCCTTCCCGCCATTTGCGGCCGGGTGTGCTTTCACCCGTGCGAGGAGCAGTGCCACCGGGCTCAGGTAGACAAACCCCTGGCCATCAAGGCCCTGAAGCGGTTCCTGACCGACTACGAGGCCAAAACATCACCCGAAAAAAAGCCAAAGGCACCGGAAGAGACAAACGGCGGTCGGGTGGCCGTGGTTGGGGCGGGACCTGCCGGGCTGAGCGCGGCGTATTTCCTTGCCAAGTGCGGGCACAAGGTCACGGTCTTCGAGAAGGAACCCGAGCCAGGTGGGATTCTCCGTTACGGGATCCCCGAGTACCGGCTGCCCCTTGAGATTCTGAAGCACGAAATCAACCAGGTCCGGGCGGTGGGTGTCGAGATCAGAACCTGCGTCGAGATCGGTAGGGACATCACCCTGGACGACCTGCACGACCAGGGTTACGACGCCGTCCTCCTGGCTACCGGCGCCCTTTCGGAAGTGATGTTGGAGGTTCAAGGTGCTGACCTGGACGGGATTCTGCCGGCTCTTTCCTTTCTGCACGACGTCAGGGCCGGACAAAGGCCGAAACTGGGAAAACGGGTGGCAGTCATCGGCGGCGGGAACGCTGCAGTGGATGCGGCCCGGACTTCCCTGCGCCTGGGAGCCAGGGAAGTCAAGATCTTTTACCGCCGCTCACGCCTTGAAATGCCCGCTTCGCCCGAGGAAATTGCCGCTGCCGAAGCAGAGGGGATCCAGGTGGAAACCCTCGCGAACCCGGTCCGCTTCCTGGGGGAGAAGGGCCGTGTGGTGGGCCTGGAACTGGTACGGATGCGTCTTTTGGAAGAGGTGGATAAATCCGGGCGGCGGATTCCCGCACCGGTGCAGGGTTCCAATTTCGTGGTCGAGGCTGACACTGTGATCATTGCCATCGGGCAAAGGCCAACACTTGACCTGGCGGTGGGGAAATGGGAAGGTGAGCTGCAGTTTGATAAAGGTGGTCGGGTTAGGGTCAACAAATCCTGTCAAACCGGTCTGAAGGGCGTTTTTGCCGCCGGTGACCTGGTTTCTGGACCGGCATCGGTGGTAGAGGCTGTGGGAGCAGCCCAGTGGGCAAGTGCTGCCATTGACGCCTACATCAGGGGAGAACCACTACCGGTTGTTGAGGACCGGCCAGAGAGGACGGTGCCCTTCCCGGAGGAGAGGGAAGTCCTTCCTCTCCAGCGCCAAGAGATGCCGGAGCTGGAGGCTGAGAAGCGGCGAAGGTCCTTTGCGGAGGTGGAACTTGGCCTTGACGAAGAACAGGCTGTTCTGGAGGCCGGGCGCTGCTTGCACTGTGCCGGGTGTGCCGAATGTCTGCAGTGTGTGACGGCCTGCCAGGCGAAGGCCATCGACCATGCCATGAAGGACGAGGTCCGCGAGCTTGAGGTGGGTTCCATCATCGTTGCCACTGGTTTTGACCTTTTTGATCCCTCTTCTGCCCCACAGTGGGGTTACGGGCGGTATCCCGGTGTTGTCACTGCCCTTGAGTTCGAACGGATGGTAAATGCCTCGGGACCAACCCACGGGAAAATACTCTGCAAGGATGGTAAAGAACCAAAGGCAGTGGCGATCCTGCACTGCATCGGGAGCCGGGACAAAAACTTCCAGGAGTACTGTTCACGGATCTGCTGCATGACGGCTCTCAAGTATGCACACCTGGTGCGTGAGAAAACCGGGGCCGAGGTCTACAACTTTTACATTGACATCCGGTCCTTTGGCAAACAGTACGAGGAGTTCTATCAACGCGTTCAGGAGGAAGGGGTCCACTTCATCCGCGGAAAAGGTGCCGAGGTTGTCGAGACAGGTGATGGACTGGTGGTGAGGGCGGAAGATACCTTGCTTGGAATCTTCCGTGAGGTATCCGTCGACCTGGTGATCCTGAACGCGGCGATGGTGCCTGCCAGGGGTGCCCAGAAGGTGGCCCAGGTCTTCGGGCTGCAGACCGGTAACGACGGGTTCTTCATGGAAACCCACCTGAAGCTGGAACCGCTCAAAACCAGCAGTGACGGTATTTTCCTAGCTGGTGTCTGCCAGGGGCCCAAAGATATCCCGGACGCGGTGAGCCAGGGGGCGGGTGCTGCCGCGGAGGCCTTGCGCAACATCAGCGCCGGAAAGGTTGTTGTTTCGCCGGTTTCGGCTTCCATCAACAAGGAACTTTGTTCAGGATGCCGGGTGTGTATTGAGGCTTGCCCGTACCGTGCTGTCGAGTACGACGAGGAGGAAGAGGTCTGCACCGTAAACGAGGTTTTATGCAAAGGGTGCGGTACCTGTACTGCGTCTTGTCCCTCGGGTGCCTGCCGGGTCGCCTGCTTTGACACCAGGCAGCTGATGGCTCAAATTGAGGGGGTGTTGGCGGGATGACGGATCGTTCTGGGACGACCGGTGACCTGTCCGGGTTCCAACCACGCCTGGTAGGTTTTCTGTGCAACTGGTGCTCCTACACCGGCGCGGACCTGGCTGGGACAGCCAGGATGAAATACCCGGCAAACATGAGGATCATCCGGGTGATGTGTTCAGGCAGGGTCGAGCCGGTACTGGTCTTGAAGGCCTTCGCCGAGGGTGCCGACGGCGTGCTGGTGAGCGGCTGTCACCCTGGTGACTGCCACTACATGGAAGGGAATTACAAGGCACTGCGCCGGCGTTTCCTGGTTGAAGCCCTCCTTGAACAGTTTGGCATCGACCGGCGGCGGTTTCGGTTTCAATGGATCTCAGCCGCCGAGGGGGACCGGCTGGCCGAGATAGTTGAGGAGATGGTAGCCGAAATCCGCCTGTTAGGTCCCTTGGGACGGGCCCGGGAAAGGCTTTTCCAGGCCGACCACCTTTCCTTAAACCCGGCTGCCGGTGGCCCTTCTCCGGCATGAAATGAATGGACGAATGATGGTAAGGAGGTGCTCAGGATGGGCAAACCGGGCACTCAGGGGAGGCCGAAGGAGGGTCACCCCTCCGGGAAGCTTCAGCTCGGTATTTACTGGTGTGCCAGCTGCGGTGGGTGTGATATTGCGGTCCTGGATATCAACGAGAAGATCCTGGATGTGGCCGCTCTCGCTGATATCAAGCTCTGGCCCATCGCACTAGACTTCAAGTACGAGGACGTCAGGGCTCTGCCGGACAAGGCCCTGGACGTATCTTTCATCAATGGTGCTCTTCGAAACTCGGAACAGGTAGAGATCGTTGAACTCTTGCGCAAAAAGAGCAAAACAGTGGTGGCCTTCGGTTCTTGTGCCTGCTGGGGCGGCATTCCCGCCCTGGCGAACCTCTTCGACCGCAACCAGATATTTGAACGTGTTTACGGTACCAGCCCTTCCACAGTAAACCCAAACCGGTCTGTGCCGGCCCTGGAGTCGAGGATGCCTGAAGGAACCCTCACCCTCCCGACCTTTTACAACACCGTCTATAAACTCGATGACATCATACCTGTCGAGTACTACCTTCCAGGCTGCCCGCCCCCGGCTGAGCTGGTGGCAGAGGCAGTAGATGCCATCGCCACGGGGAACCTCCCACCGGCCGGGTCGGTCCTGGCGAAAGAGAAAGCCTTGTGCGATTCCTGCCCGCGGGAACGGGCAGAAAAGAAGGTGACTACCTTTCGACGGGTCCACGAGGTCCAACCTGACCCAGACCGGTGCCTCCTGGACCAGGGCATTATCTGCTGCGGACCGGCGACCCGTGACGGGTGTGGTGCCAGGTGTCTAGAGGCCAACATGCCGTGTCGAGGTTGTTTTGGTCCCACGCCTGAGGCAGTAGAGCAGGGGGCGAAAATGCTGAGTGCGGTGGGGAGCATCATTGAGGGCCGTGACGAGGCTGAGATTAAGAGGGTCGCTGCCCAGGTAGTGGACCCGGCAGGTACCTTTTACCGGTTCGGGCTGGCGGCTTCCTTGCTGCACCGGTCGTACCAAGAGCGGTCCTTGAAGGAGGGTGTCGAGCTAGACAGCCGCTTGGATCCCACGGTGGTCCCGACAGGGAAGGAGGCAGTCACCTGATGAGACGGATTACCATTGACCCCGTAACCCGCCTGGAAGGTCATGCCAAGATAGAGATCTTTCTCGATGACGGCGGTGAGGTCAAGAACGCCTACTTTCAGGTACCTGAATTACGCGGTTTCGAGAAATTTTGCGAGGGGCGCCCGGCCGAAGAAATGCCGAGGATCACCCCGCGGATCTGCGGTGTCTGTCCTGAAGCCCACCATATGGCATCAACAAAGGCCCTGGACTGCCTTTTCAAGGTTGAACCACCCCCTGCGGCGAAAAAACTGAGGGAACTCTTTTACTGTGCCCACATGATCCACTCCCACATCGCCCATTTCTACGCCCTGGCAGCTGCTGACTTCGTGCTTGGGCCGGACGCCGACCCCGCTGTCCGGAACATCCTCGGGGTGGTGGGCAAGGTGGGGACCAAGATTGGCAAAGAGGTCCTTAGGCACCGGGCCTATGCCCAGGAGATCCAAGCCCTCATCGGCGGTAAGGCGACCCACCCGGTTTGCGGGGTTCCAGGTGGAATGACGCGGCCCATGAGCCAAGAGGAACGTCAAGAGGTGGTCAAGAAGGCCGAATCCTGCGTGGACTTTGCCCGTTTCAGCCTGGACCTTTTCAATGACGTCGTACTGGGTCGAAAGGACTACGTAGATCTCATCACCAAGGGGCCTTACGGCCTGGTTGTCCACTCGATGGGCCTGGTCGATGCTGAGAACCGCGTGAACTTTTACGAGGGCAAAGTGCGGGTCGTGGATACAGAAGGAAAGGAAATCCTCCGGTTCACCGCAGAGGAGTACCTCGACCACATCGGTGAGTATGTCGAGCCTTGGACTTACCTCAAGTTTCCGTTCCTTCGTAAGAAGGGTTGGAAGGGTCTCGTGGAAGGAAGGGATACATCCCTGTACCGTGTCGGCCCCCTGGGGCGCCTGAATGCGGCAGAAGGAATGGCGACACCGCTGGCCCACGAGGCTTACGAGAAGATGTTTGAAACCCTAGGGGGGAGGCCGGTCCATGCCACCCTCGCCCAGCACTGGGCGCGTCTCGTTGAACTCCTGTACGCGGCCGAACGCATGCTGGAACTGGCCCAAGACCCGGAAGTGGCAAGCAAAGAGATCAGAAACCTGCCCAGCGAGACCCCCCGGGAAGGCATCGGGGTCGTGGAGGCCCCCCGGGGAACCCTTTTCCACCACTACGTAACAGACGAAAAGGGCATCCTCACGGGCGTGAACCTGGTGGTGGCGACAGTTCACAACCACGGTGCCATCTGTATCTCCGTCAAGAAGGCCGCCCAGGGGTTGATCAGCGGTGGTGAGGTCAACCAGGGGCTGTTGAACATGGTGGAAATGGCCTTCCGGGCCTACGACCCCTGTTTTGGGTGTGCCACCCATTACCTCCCGGGTGGGATGCCGCTGGAGGTTGCCGTCTATGACTCTAAAGGCCGGCTTGTGCAAAGGCTTCGCAGGTAACCCGAATTTTCGTTTTGCGCGGGTGCGGGCAGACCAAGTGCCGGGCAATTTCAGCGCGCGAACTGGTAGGTTGCTCGTGACGGGATTGGGTAACACGCTCTTCAGCGACGATGGGGCCGGGATCAGGGTGGCGCGCATGGTAAAATCCCGGCTCAAAGACCCCCGCGTGGAGGTGCGTGAACTCTCAAGGGGTGGCCTTGACCTGGTGGAGGCTGCGGCTGGATACCCGGCGGTTCTCATCATCGATGCCGTGAAGGCTGCCGGCTGCCGGCCTGGTGCCCTCTACCGCCTGAGCATACCTGTTGGGAGTAAGGAAGCGGGGTCGTTGGTCCCGCCGGCGGGTGTCCACGGGATGGACCTGGCTTCGGCGTTGAACCTGTTTCAGGCACTGGGACTTCCTTATCCACGCCACCTGGAAATCTACGGGATCGGGGTCAAGGACCCTGAAACCATCGGCGAAAGGTGTACCCCCGTGGTTGAAGCCGCCCTTGAGGGGATCGCAGCGCGACTGGCGAGGCGGGTCAAAACCCTCATCCAGATGCTCGAAGATTGGAGAGTCTGCGGAAACTGAAGATGTTGAACCAGGCAGCCTGAGTCCAAAGACAGGTACACCAGCAAAATCACGCCAGGGGCCAGGTACCTACCGCACTTTTAGAGAACGGCCTGTACGTCCCACTACCGGAAGACCGGTGAAACAGCAACACCGTTCCTTGGTGCGTCAAAGGGGGTAATAAGGGCGGTGAGAATCCAGAGAGTGTCCCCCTTGGTGGTCCGCCGCCTGGCGGTATACTTGAGGATCCTGCAGCGGATGAACCCCGAGCCAGACCGTTTCATCTCTTCCCATGAACTAGGCGCGCGGGCTGGAGTGACCGCAGCCCAGGTGAGGAAGGACCTGGCCTTCTTCGGACAGTTTGGGAAACAGGGGGTCGGATACCATGTATGGGATCTCAGGAAAGAACTCTGTCGCATTCTCAAGGCGGACCGCGAGATACCTGTGGGCATCGTGGGGATCGGTGAACTGGGGGCGGCACTGGCCCGGTACAATCTCCGGCAAGAGAAGGTTCAAAAGGGCTACCCCTTTCGTGTGGTGGCCCTGTTTGACAACGACACCCGCAAGATCGGTACAGCTGTGGAGGGCCTGATTGTTCGCAGCACCAGTGATTTATCCGGGGTTGTTGATGAGCTCGGGATCAAGATTTTCATGATTACCGTCCCGGTGGGTTCGGCCCAGGAAGTAACAGACCTGTGTGTAAAGGCAGGCATCAAGGCCATCGTGAATTTTGCCCCTGCCAAGGTGGTGGCCCCTGAAGACGTCTATATTCATTCATCCGACGTTACCCTGGATCTGCAGTGGTTGGCCTATTACCTGCACGACTGAAGAATTACACTGGGCCGCGCATCGGTACATGATCAACCTCGGTCACTACCTTTCCCAACATTCACCCGAAAAAGGAGGCGAAACTAAAAGATGCCGTCCGCAGGCTGACCCCCCGAAATCACGGCGCGAACCTGGAAGAGATGGTACCTAGTCCGATGAGAACCGTAGGTGGTGTCTTGGACCTGACCCTCAGCAGCAAAATGCCCGCTCACTGGGTTCGACGATGAAACTGATGAAGCGTTTTGCCACCTGGCTGTGGAACTTACCTGCCCGGTAGACAAGCTGGAAGGGGACCTTCATCGGTAAACCCTCCAGCCTTAGGGCCTTGATGTGGCCCCGCCTGATGTCCCTTTGAACAGACAGCCGAGAAAGGATGGAGATCCCCAGACCCGATTCGACCGCCGACTTGATGGCATCGTTGCTGTACATCTGGGCGACGACATTGAGGTCGCTGACCTTGATTCCCTTGTCAGCCAGAGCAGTTTCGATGGCCTCCCGGAGCCCTGACCCTTCTTCCCTGAGGATGAAGGGCTGGGTGCTGAGTTCTTGCAAAGGCAGGCTCTCCCAGTTTTCCCTGCCGGCGTCGGCAGGGGTGATGACCACCAGTTCGTCTGAAGAGATATCTGTTACCACTAAGTCTTCGTTGTCAACAGGCCCCTCCACGATCCCGAGATCAATGGTATTGCGCACTACATGCTGGATGACCTGGCTTGAGCTTCCCAACTCAAGCTTGAGGTTGACGTCAGGATACCTTTGCTTGAAGGTCCAGATGCTGCAGGGCAGGGCGTAATTCCCGACTGTTTCACTGGCACCAACAACGAGGTGCTTGTTTTCGGTATTCACGAGGTTTTGTACACTTTGTTCCATGGAACACTTCAGTTCAAGTATTCTGCGGGCATGTTCATAAACTACCTTCCCGGCCCTGGTCAGTTGCACGCCGCGGCTGTGGCGGACAAAAAGCCTGGTTCCCAAGGCGGTCTCCATGGATTGGACCTGGGCGCTCACTGCCGGTTGGGTGAGATGGAGTTTTCTGGCTGCCTTTGAAAAACTCTTCTCTTCTGCTACTGCACAGATAACCTCTAGCTGCCCCAGCTGCACCTTCATGGCCCCCCTTGTACTTTCTAGCCAGCCCATTATTACCAGAAAAGTTCGAGCCATAAGTGCTCTTTATAACCTATGGCTAATTGTGATGTTTATCACAAAGGAAAATTAAAACCCAAACGTGAAAGTCTCCAGTACACACCTGAGGCTCACTGTCAACTGACATCTTCGACACTGGTGACTGGTTAACCTCCCGGGTTGTTCAACTCTCACGGGGAGTCCACGGCTCGGATGGTGACTGTGAAGACAATCTTCAAAGGTGTGCAACAATGTTGACACTTATTGGTATTACGCTGTATTGCACTTATTTGTGCCCGGCTGGACCTGCCGGGTGGCGACGAGCCCTGTGCGCGGAGTGCAGGCACCAGAAAACCAGGAACAAGGAGGGGGTGAGAAAAAGGGAGGCCGTGAAGAATGAATTCCTGGTTCAAGCCTATCGCATGGGGTGAAGGGGGGTTGGAAAGTGAAGTTTTCTGAGCTTAAGAAAGCCGTTGCCATTATCGGGATCGCCCTCTTTGTGGTTGTACTCTCCGGGTGCAGCGGCGGTGACCAGGACCAGGAGCCTGGCGAAGGCGACCAGGCGGTGGAAGAGGGTTTGGAAAGTGCTGCCGGTGGAGAAACCTGTGCGTCGTGTCACACGGACAAGAAGAAACTGGTGGCCGACCTGGATGCTGACCCTCCCCAGGAAGTGGAGAAGTCCGAAGAATCGGAAGGTGAGGGGTGAGGCGGCTCTCTGCCTCCGTTGGAGGCAGAAGACAAGGTCCTGGTGGCCAAGGAGTTCTTGAACACGGTTCACGGCCAGCAGGGTTGTACCAGCTGCCATGGTGGCGTGGAACCGGCTGCGAGCCGGAAGGAGGCCCACCAGGGAATGGTGGCTGAGCCGTCAGCCCAAAAAGACTCGAAGTGTGCGACCTGTCATGCTGATGCAGCCGGTACTTTCGAGATGACGCTGCACAAGACGAGCCGGGGGATCGTTGATCTCGACACCGGAGTTCTGGCTGCCCGGATTAACCCCGAGAAGGCAGACCTTCTCCAGAAGGCCGTTGATAACCACTGTGCTTCCTGCCACATCGACCAGTGCGGTGACTGTCACGTCAGCCGCCCGCAGTGGAGCGGTGGTGGGTTGATCCAGGGGCATGTTTTCCAGGAAACCCCGAACCCGATCCTGAACTGCACCGCCTGCCACGGCAGCAGGGTCCAGAAGGAAATGCTTGGACAGGGGCCTTCGGACTTTGAACCGAAGCTCAAGCCGAGTGTCCACTGGGTTCCGGCGGGGATGCAGTGTGTCGAATGCCATACCAAGGAGTGGATTCACGGGCCGTCCACGGAAGCTGCCGTTCGCTACGAGGTCAAGGAAGCACCGCGCTGTGAGGACTGCCACGTGGATGATACCTTCTATGACAATGCTTACCATAAGCAGCATGCTGAGGCTGACCCTGGCAAGACCTTGCTCCAGTGCCAGGTTTGTCACTCCCAGCCGTACAACAACTGCTACGGCTGTCACGTGGGCAAGGACGACAAGGGTTTAGCCTACTTCAAGACAGACAAGTCCGAGTTCGACTTCAAGATCGGGCGCAATCCATTGAAATCTCAAGACCGTCCCTATGACTACGTTGTGGTCAGGCATGTTCCTGTAGCAAGGGATACCTTTGCCTTCTACGGAGAAGACCTCTTGAGCAATTTCGATGCTTCCCCGACCTGGAAGTACGCCACACCTCATAACATCGTCAAGGTGGCTCCCCAGGCGGAGAGTTGTGGAAGCTGCCACGGCAACGAGGCCATCTTCCTCCTGGAAGAAAACGTAGCCGAGGACGAAAGGGAAGCCAACCGCGAAGTGATCGTGCCAAAACCGCCCCCCAAGTTCTAAGGGGGTGGGCGACGGTGAGCCGAGCCCTGAGGCGAGCTTGACGTCGTGGCCGCGAAGGAGCGCAGGTGGAGTGAATAAAATCCGGCGGCAAGCACCAGTCCAGCCGCACGAAATCAAAAAGGAGGAGAAAAGGTGATGTTGAGTGCAAGATTCCGCAGGCTGACCGTGGCCCTGGTCGTGGTTTCGTTCCTGGCCCTCAGCCTGCTGGGCTGCGGTGGGGGTCAGGCACCAGAACCTGAAGCAACAAGTGAAATCGACCTCATCATCCAGGGAGCAAAGGATTACCTGGCAGCTGGAAACCCACCAACCATCTCCGCGCAGGACGTTTACAACAACGTGGTGGTCGGCAAGGATCCAGGGTACTTCCTGCTCTCCATCCGGTCTCCCAAGCACTACGCCATAGGTCATGTCCCCGGGGCGGTAAACATTCCTTACCGGGAGATCTGGAAGGAAGAGAACATGGCAAAGATCCCG
>SESX01000279.1 GCA_004367365.1 Candidatus Acetocimmeria pyornia | reverse complement strand
GGTTCAGCTCAAGATGGAACCAGACCAGAGCAAACCCATCATTCAGGGAATCTTCCATCTCACCTTTGTTCAGAACCCTGGGGCGGCTTTCGGATTGATGAAATACCAGACCGGACTTTTCATTGTGATCACCGTGGTAGTGATCTTGATCATTGTGGTCTACAGCCGCAAACTGGGGAAGGGAGACAACCTCTTCCGGGTGGCCCTGGGCCTTCAGCTCGGTGGTGCGGTGGGGAACCTGGCGGACAGGGTCAGGTTCGGGTACGTGGTAGACTTTCTGGATTTCCGGGTCTGGCCGGTCTTTAACCTGGCTGATACGGCCATCGTGGTGGGGGTTGTTCTCTTTGCCTATGAGCTCTTGCGCCGGGGAGACCGCGAGGTGGTATGAGTTCTGAAAGCCCGAGGGTTGCTTGGTACATGGATTGGTCTTGGTGGTGCCCGGAGGGCCGGGGTGCCCTGGGAGGGGTAGCGGGGGAGGTGCTGCGGGGACTCGCGGTTCGTTTGCGCCTGCGGCCTGCTGCCCGGTAGGGGAAGTAAAAGTAAAGTAAGGGTAATAAAGCCGGTGTTTCCAGGTTTTGGCCGGGGGCTGAAAGTAATGGGTGAACTGGAGAAAAGGCGGGAATACGTGATTGATGCCAAGGCGGAGGGTCAGCGCCTGGATGTTTTCCTGGCGCGGAAGGAAGAATTGGGACTTTCCCGTTCCCACACGCAGAAACTCATCCGCCAGGGTCGGGTTACTGTTAACGGAGAAGTAGGGAAGCCTTCCTGCCGCCTGGTTACCGGTGACCAGGTGGTTGTTGAAGTTCCGCAGCCTGTATCGCCACAGGTCAAACCCCAGGAGATCCCCCTGGACATTATTTACGAGGATGATGACCTGTTGGTGGTGAATAAACCCCGTGGGATGGTGGTTCACCCGGCACCAGGACATGCTGATGGGACCCTGGTCAATGCCCTTCTCGCCCACTGTGATGACCTTTCGGGTATTAACGATGTCCGGCGCCCGGGCATCGTGCACCGTCTCGATCGGGATACTACCGGTCTCCTGGTGGTGGCCAAGAACGACCGTAGCCACCTGGACCTGGCCCGGCAGATCAAGGAACGCCGGGTAGAAAGGGAGTACCTGGCCTTGGTACACGGTTCTGTCCCGGTGGCATCTGGTCTCGTTGAAGCCCCGGTGGGAAGGCACCCCGTCCACCGGAAGAAAATGGCAGTAACCTGGAGCGGAAAACCGGCGGTGACAAAGTTTTGGGTCTTGGAAAGGTTTGACGGGGTCTATTCATTGGTCCGGGCCAGGCTGGGCACAGGGCGTACCCACCAGATACGGGTTCACATGGCCTATATTGGGCACCCGGTTGTGGGCGACCCGGTCTACGGGCCGAAGGGCCACAGGAGGGAGCCCTTCTCACTCAAAGGGCAGGCCCTGCACGCACAAAGAATTAGTTTTTGCCACCCTGCTACCGGTGAACGGTTGGAATTCGAGGCCCCTCTTCCCGAGGACATGAAGGAGGCAATCGCAGCCCTGCGGGCCGGGAAAGAGAGGGAACAGAAAAGATAGGAACTAAAGGAGAAGTTCCCCTATTCTTTATTTGTGTTCTATCAAGAGGTTTCCCCACCAAGCCGGTGAACTGGACGTGCTTTCTGTCATTGACCCCTGGGCACTGGTGAGAAAGAAAGACCATTCCCGCTACCAGGACCAGACCAGTTCATTCTAAGACCGGAGTTGTCGTTGTTTCACGCATCAGTACCCATGAACCCAAGCATTTCTATGGCCTCCCAAGACACCTCTGCCCTGCACTACAATCCATGGCAAGACTAGATGTTATCCCCAATATTCGAGATGTTAGG
>SESX01000278.1 GCA_004367365.1 Candidatus Acetocimmeria pyornia | reverse complement strand
TGATGATGTCCCGATAAGGATCCATCACCGGAAACGGCCGCGGCTTGCTGCGCCGATACCGCGGCACCTCAGCACTGGCCAGCGCCTTGCGCACCGACTGGCGACTGATGCCAAGATTCCGCGCAATCTTCCGAATGAGCCATTAACGCTGCCTGAGTGTTAGGCGTGGTGCGGGATTGCGGGCACGGATTAAAGTTTTTACCCCATACTCGGACGAATTTATGGGGCTTTCGGGGTCTAGATTGGGCCAGGTGGAGGAAATTGACCCCAGCGAGAAGATAGGAAGAGCCTCCTTCCATGTGGAAGCTTTCAAAGAGGCGAAAAAGAAAGGAAGGAGGCTTTGCATGGCTATTATTCGACAGCAGAGGCTGTTTTCCTGGCGTGAAGTTGAAGATCTTCAGGATCTGGAGCGGCTGCGGCTGGTGATTGAGCACATACCCGACGAGAAGTTAATGAGGATACTGGAGCAAGAGCGCGGGTGTGGGCGTGATGATCATCCGGTGCGTGGGATGTGGAATTCGATCCTTGCGGGGATAATATTTGGCCATGACTCCATTGAGAGTCTGCGTCGTGAGTTGGCGCGCAACGCGCAGTTGAGGGAATTATGCGGGCTGAAGACGGTGCCTTCCGCGGCTGCGTACACGCGATTTTTGAAGAAGTTATACACCAAGCAGGCGGAGATTGAGGAGATATTTGATGGTTTGGTGTCCGAGCTCTTTCGTCTACTGGAGGGGTTTGGGGAGGTACTGGTGATCGATAGCAAGGAGGTTCTGAGTCACGGTCGTCCGCCCAAGCGGAATGATCCTGACGGCAGGAGAGATACCGATGCCGACTTTGGGGTGAAGACGTACCGTGGCAGGCGCGAGGACGGGACGTTATGGCAGCGTATCAAACGGTGGTTTGGCTATAAGCTTCACCTAGTGGTGGATGCCAGATATGATCTTCCGGTGGCCTTTGAGGTGACGCGTGGCTCAGCATCCGATCTCAGGTATGGGTTTGTGTTGATGGAAAAGCTCAGCAAACATCATCCTGACCTGGTGGAAAGGTGCGAGGTACTGGTTGGGGATCGGGGTTATGATTCAAGACGTTTTGTGAGCGAACTATGGGATGAATACGGCATAAAGCCGGTGGTAGACATTCGGAATCACTGGCGTGACGGTGAACAGACTCGTCTTTTGAGCGGCAGGGACAATGTGGTCTATGATTTTTGCGGCAATGTGTTCTGCTACTGTCCCCAGACCGGTGAGCGTCGGCGGATGGCCTATGGTGGTTTTGAAAAAGATCGCGGGACGCTGAAGTATCGGTGTCCGGCCAGGCACTACGGGGTAGTCCAGTGTCATGGAGAGTACCTCTGCAAGGCAGCGGCTGGAGTGAGGATACCGCTGAGTGAGGATCGGAGGATATTTGTGCCGGTGGCGCGCTCCAGCTATCGTTGGAAGAGGCTTTACCGAAAGCGCAGTGCGGTAGAGCGAGTGAACAGCAGGTTGGACGTATCCTTTGGCTTTGAGCGTCATTACATTCGTGGGCTGGCGAAGATGAAACTCAGGTGTACCATGGCGTTATGCGTCATGCTGGCGATGGCGCTGGGCAGGGTGAAGGAAAAACGAAAGGATCTTTTGCGCAGCCTGGTCAGGGTGGCCTGAGCATCTGCAAGTGGCGCAAACGACCGATCAGGTGGCCTGGAAGACCCGGGCAGGGGGAGTATCACCTCATGCAGCCCAAGCTGCGGGTTTGGCGGCATCTGGCTCCCTGTAGATCCCTGGCTGAGGTGGTCCTGTAGTCGCTGGATTCCCAGGTATATCCAGAAATGCTCTGCGGGATGCGTCGAAACGGGCGCAGCGAAAATGCC
>SESX01000277.1 GCA_004367365.1 Candidatus Acetocimmeria pyornia | reverse complement strand
GCAGGTTGTTCAAAGACTGGTGGTGCGTCGCTGCGCCGGTAAAAGGCCCCGCCGGTAACATCTTGGGCTACCTTGACATCTCGCTGCACGCGCTCCATTTTGGTTGGATCAGTTTGAAGGGTGATAGACAAGCTGCCGGAATCGTTTTATCCTACTTCCAAAGTTGGTGTGCCGCTCACCTCGCGTAGCAAATGCAGGTGTTTTTTGATAAGGTGGTGGATAGTACTGTGGGCAAAGACGAAAAAGTTTTTGAAATGGCTCCGCCAAGTATTTATGTAAAATTTGTTACGGGGTGCATCGTTTTTCTTTTTTTAGGCGTATTGGGCGGAACAATTTTGTTTCTGTTTGGCCTTGAACAATACACGATTGTTGGTGGCTTTTTTGAAACCGGGATTGTCGGGGGGTGCTTTTGTTCTGCTATGCTTTTGCTCCGCTCAGATATTTTGCCGGCACAGGAAAGAAGAAATCTTCGCCCGGTAGGAGGGCAAGAAAGTTGGCCTGCCAGCTTGACTTTTTGGCGGTGCTAAAATTCCGGTGGCGGCTTTGCTGGGTATAAGCCTATTGCCTACCGGTTCGGGCTGGCAGTTGAATGGCAATTCTCGGCGATGGAAGGGGTTATGATTATTGACCAGTTGTGCAGAACAGAATAAAATAAAGTTGCGATTACTGAAAACATTTTCTTTTCCATGAAAGGAAAGATACAAATGGAACGCGTCACTGGGATCAACGATCTCCGGCCAAAGCTCAGTTTTTATCTCGATTCGGTGGCCCGGGGCGAACCACCGGTTGTGATCACTGTCAACAGCGAGCCAAAAGCGGTACTAATCGGCTGTGAGGAGTACCAAACCCTCCGCCGGGCGGAAGATGAAAGTAAACGGATGGCCTTGAAGCTGGCTCTCGCCAACATCCGCGCCCGCGCGGCCGCTGCAGGGATTACAGAACAAGAGGTGGAAAAGGAAATCCTGGCTTTCCGGGCAGGAAGATGATCGTTGTACTAGACACGAATGTGGTAGTCTCCGGTATTCTGGTGCCTGGTGGACCACCCGGAAAGGTCCTTGAGTTATGGGCCGACGGGATCCTCAGAGTTGCCGTAAGCCCTGCACTTCTCGAGGAATACCTGGGGGTGTTGCTCCGGCCCAAATTCAACAGTGCCGGGTCTTCGGAGGGAAGACAAAAGGTTTTGGAGTCCTTCCTTCAACTGAGAAATACCGTAGCCGTGTTGCCGAAATCGTTGCTTACTGTAGTGGCTGATGATCCGCCGGACAACCGCGTTTTGGAGTGTGCCGCGGTGTGCGGTGCCGCCTGCATTGTTTCCGGCGACCGCCATCTGCTCGCCCTTACAAAGTTCGGCACAACGCCAATCCTTACACCCGCGGCTTTCTTGAAAAAGTTTTTCGGCAGGAGCACCTGAGCCGGTAAGATTTTGATCACAACAGCTGCACCGCCTGCCTAAAAAATTATAACAGCCTTGTAGACCGTTTTTTTTTGGTATAATTACTTCTAAAATCTCGCAGTTTTCCATAAGTCAGGATGTCATTCCAGTGATCGACTAACACTACCGCAATTTCCGGAGCAAGTACCGGCGGACCAAAAAGCTTCGCTTGCGCCGACAGAGGTGGGGTCATGTCTCCTTTTGCGAGAGATCCGGGGCCGCCTGATTACGGTGCCTCTCTCTGCTCACCGGCGGAACTGCAGGCTTCTTACGCGCGCTGCCGCACGTTGGGGGTGCCGGTTGAACTCGATAAACCCCGGAAAATCCTGCCGGAAAACCTGCTTGGTGCTCGCCGGCGTGCGAATCACCTTCTCCTCGCCGCCGTAGAGCGGGTAATCGGCCCGCATCATTATGCCGGC
>SESX01000276.1 GCA_004367365.1 Candidatus Acetocimmeria pyornia | reverse complement strand
CAGAAAAACAAAAACTAGTTGATCTTGTTGTGAGGTCTTTGCCTACTTTTTCTTGACACGTACCCTCAGGCTATGCGGTTTGCGCCTTCAGGGCTCCTGTGCTATAATGACGGTGGGTATTCAGAAAGACCGGTGTGAGTGGATGATGGTTCGGGGATAGTGCAGCTGCCACCGGATGGAAATAGGGAAGGAAAGTGAGACGGTGATGGAGAACCCTTCGTCCCCGGGTAGGGCTGAGACGAAGGGTTCTCATTAACTGGTTGCCACGGAGGGAGGGAGTGGTCGGGGTGCCGGCCTGCCGTTGCCTGGAACAACGGTAAAGACTGAACATGAAGCTGAAACCGGAAGAACAATTGGAACTGTTGAAACGGGGAACTGCCGAAATCGTCTCGGAAGAGGAACTTCTGGCGAAGTTGAAAAAAGCCCATGAGGAAGGAAGACCCCTGAGGATTAAGTTCGGGGCTGATCCCAGTGCGCCCGATATCCACCTGGGGCACACGGTTCAGATTCGGAAACTGAAGCAGTTCCAGGACCTGGGCCATCAGGTTATTTTCATTATCGGTGATTTCACCGGGCGGATTGGAGACCCCAGTGGTCAGTCCGAGACACGCCGCCAGCTCACCGAAGAAGAGGTTCTGGAGAACGCCAAGACCTACCAGGAACAAATCTTCAAGATTCTGGACCCAGACAAAACGAAGCTGGTTCTTAACAGTTCCTGGCTCGGAAAACTGACCTTTGCTGATGTCATTGAGTTATCGGCCAAGTATACTGTAGCCCGGATGCTGGAACGGGCTGATTTTGAGAAAAGGTACCGGGAGAATAAACCCATCAGTATTCATGAATTCCTCTATCCACTGGCCCAGGGGTACGATTCGGTTGCCATTGAAGCTGACGTGGAGATCGGGGGAACGGACCAGAAATTCAACTTCCTGCTTGCCCGGGTTCTACAGCGTGAGTACGGCCAGGAAGCCCAGGTTGCATTCATGATGCCGCTTTTGGAAGGTCTTGATGGGGTGCAAAAGATGAGTAAGAGTCTCGGGAACTACATCGGCATCAATGAGGACCCGCGCGAAATGTACGGAAAAACCATGTCCATTCCAGACGAACTGATGCTGAGGTACTTTGAGCTTGTGACCGAAGTGCCGATGCAAGAAATCCAGGGGATGCGCCGCGGGCTGGAGTCGGGCTCCCTGCACCCGCGCGATGTGAAGATGAGGCTGGCGCGGGAAATCGTCAGGCTCTATCACGGCACCGGTGCTGCTGAGGCGGCCGAAAGGGAGTTTGTAAGCATTTTCCGGGAAGGGGAACTACCGGAGGAGATTGCTGAGGTTATTCTATCACCGGGTGACCTGACCAATGGACGCCTTTGGATTGTTCAGCTGGTAGTCAGGGCAGGTATGGCTGAAAGTAACAGCCAGGCCCGCCGGCTGGTGAGCCAAGGTGCGGTCAGGATTGACGGTGAAAAGGTTACTGACCCAGACCTGGATTTTCCCGTCCGGGACGGGATGGTCCTGCGTGTCGGGAAACGAAACTTCGCCCGCATTGTGCTACCGTAGTGCTGGTTCTCCGTTCAGACAGCCCGAATTCGCATTCACCATTCCCTGTTACCCCCGCATATGATGGAAGATGTAATGGACAGCGGTCGATCCTGCTCCCGACCTGGGTTTTCGGGCCGGGAGTGCTCACATCGAAAAGTGGGTGAAGAAATTGCGGGGGCGCAGGAAGGCCAGGCGGATTCTTTTTGTTGTAGCCGTTGGGGTTATCTTTTCGGTATTTGTGACGGGTTACCTGTTGGAAGTATACCTTACGCCCGCGTTACTGGCCACGGCTGAGTACAAGACCCGTATTCAGGCCACTGAGGCCATCTACCGGGCCA
>SESX01000275.1 GCA_004367365.1 Candidatus Acetocimmeria pyornia | reverse complement strand
GGGGGACACTTTGTTCTAGTCTCGCCCCTGCAAAACCTACGTAATAATCAGGTATTTTTCCTCTTCCAGCGCTTTCTGGGTGCCAAATAACTGATTATTACGTAGGTTTTGCAGGGGCGAGACTAGAACAAAGTGTCCCCCTCGCAGTGGTGGCTGATATCGGAGGAATAGCAGCGAGTGTAACCGTCTTCCTGGTCGGTAATTTAAATGTCTTTTTACGGTGTGAGTGTGAACCTTGCTGTGGGACAGACGAAGATCAGCAAGCAGCTCTCACCTTTCGCGCCGCAGCCGATATCCTGGGGGGCCGAGTTGTGTGGGCAGGAGCCTTTGAGGAGCACAAACGCGGAACTGGGAGTTCAGAGAGGTGTAAGGTGGAACTTGCTCAGTCATATGAAGCGGGAGCAAGCTTCCCAGCGGTGGGCATTGAGATCTCTGTTCCCGGTCTTACCCATGCGACAGCCAGATTTGCTATCTCATCTAGCCAAGTTTGTGAGTGCGTTGGGAATCCTTCGTGCGTTGGGAACCACCCACCCCATCTGATACTCACTGAGAGGCTGGTTCACCTGCCATATGGAGGGGTTGCTGAGTTTGAGGTGATGGCCGTTGACGTTGATGAACAACTGAATTTAGGAAGTTTTTATGCATATTCCACCCAGCACGTTGAGGCGAAGATCGTGCAAGAGGATTTTTTCGATCCGGCTTTTGGCACGGGGAGGGTAAGAATAAGCCACACTGGAGACCGGTTTCCATTCACAGTCCGGCTTACCGTGGGCGTCAAAGACAAGGTTGCGGGCGAAGATGAGGAAAGCGGAGAAGCGGCGCCATTTTGCGTTAGTTCGAGTGGGGAAGTCGTTGTGCTCGTACACCACCCCCCCGAAATCAGGAAGGTCGAACAAGCATTCGTCGCTGATGGTCGGTATGTGGTCAATTTTGAGGTCTGGGACCCGGAATTCGACGGAAGGGACTGCACCGGGGGGTATTGGGATCCGAGGCTCGAGCTCATGGTCCCGGACCGGGAAGTTGTCTATGTGGAAGTACAAGCCGAGGGAGGAGAGATCTTGGAGTCAAATGTTCCGCACGTTAGCCCGATAGAATGTGAGCGCCTACCGCCACTTTACGAACTTCCACCATTTATGGTTGCTTTTCAAGCTGCCCCGAACGTCTGCCCTAGAGGCCTGAGGGTAACGGCACGTGATGCCTATGGGATAGAAAGGGAAGTGTTTATCCCCCTAAATGGGTCCCCTATGCTAGTTCAAGCGGATCGGGTATTCAAATTAAAATTAGGTGACAGTATCGCAATTGATCTTAACTACATTGATCCCGACAAAGATACGGTGGTGATCGCCCAGCTAAATGGCCCGGGGGAACTCCAGGGCAACCGTTGGTCCTGGCAAGTGCCCGGCACCTACTACGGACCGGCGTGGCGATTGGTAGGCTTTGAGTTGAGGGACAGTTGTGGTGGGGAAAACACCGCTTATTTCTCTGTCCACGTCCTCCAGCCGCCGCGGGTTCACGGTGGGCATGTGTCCCTTGCGCCCGGGGAAGAAACGGGAGTCAGGATCTACGTGGAGGACCCAGACAGCCCCTCCTTGGATTTCTCCTTCGACCCTCCCGGGGGGATCGAGGTGGAGGTGGTGGGCGAGGAGCCGGTGCGCGATTACGAGGATTTCGGCCAGGGGGGCCGGATCTACCAGCTTTGGGTAAGGGTGGGGGAGGGGGTGGCCCCGGGGAGCTATGAGATCCCCCTGGTGGTCACCGACCCCGACGGTCTTTCCGGGGAGGCAGTGCTGGTGGTGGAGGTCACCGCCTCACGGATTTGACTGCGGGGGGGGGTGGTGTGCTAGGATGCAGGTGAAAGGAGTGCCATGAGGGCACAAATGATTTGGTCACTTGTGGCCCTT
>SESX01000274.1 GCA_004367365.1 Candidatus Acetocimmeria pyornia | reverse complement strand
TACTCGTTGATTCGTTTTAGCCAAATGTTTTTCCCCCCACGACAATGGCATAGTCCGGGCATCTCAGCTCACACCATCTGCAACCAGTACACGCCTCTGCGTTAAGTACCCTTACCTTCCCATCGGGATTCGCGCCTAGAACCTCTTTGGGGCAGAACTCAATACAAATACCGCATCCTTTGCACCATTCCCGTTCCACACTGATTTGATAGCTGGCCACCATGGGCGTCTAGCCCACCTCCTTCGTAAAGACCTCAGGTACCCGACCGTTGGTAGAGTAGGCGTTCGGCCTCAACTAATCGTTCTTAAGCAGAAGTGGGATAACCTACTGTGACGACGCCCAGTCCTCAAGTCTCTTCTCAACGCGTTCCAGATGTTCCCTTAACGCCTGACGGGCACCTTCGGCGTCCCGCTTCTTGATACATTCCAGTATCCGCCGGTGCTCTTTGACGATCGTCTCTCTCCGTCCTGGAAGTTGAATCAACATCCCGTGGCTGGTTCTAAGGCCCTGATGGAAAGCGTCAGCGATAACGTTCATCACTTTGGTAAAGGCCGGGTTACCGGTGGCCTCAGCCAAAGCGTAGTGGAACTTGAAATCTTCGTGAACAGTCAGCCCCCCTTTGGCGACACCGGCTGCAATTTCATCCAGTATCTTCTCCAGAATGGAAATGTCCTCAGATGTCGCCCGCTCAGCGGCCAGGTAAGCCGCCTCTCCTTCAATACCCTTCCGCAGCTCGAGAAGGTCGATCACAGTCCCCTTTTCCGTCAAGAGCACCAGGGCCAGCGGCCGCAGTAACAACTCATCGTTCACGTCCAAGACATAGGCGCCGGAACCGTGCCGAATTTCGATCACCCTGGCGGCTTCCAGGACCGTTAAGGCTTCCCGCAGGGCAGCACGGCTAACCCCCAAGGTTTCGGCCATTTCCCGTTCTGGTGGCAGCTTACTCCCGGGTTTGATTTGGCCCGAGGCAATCATTTTTTGGATTTCTTGAATAACAGCCTCGTAAAGCTTAGTCCGCTTGATTGTTTGCATAACTTACTCCTCCCATTGCTGACATGGTTTCGGCTCCAAAGTGGTCGGGTGGTCTGATAACTTTTTCGATTTAGCCCCCTTAAATCCCTTCTTACTTTCCATTTTCTTTTTGCGTCAACATTTCAACTCGTCAAACAACCATCATATGATCCATCTACTCGGGCTGGATGAAATTGAGGTAAGATCAGATTTAAGAATACCACCGCCGTGGTTGTGGGGATGTGGGCAAAGCGTAACTTTGTCCAAGCCGAGTGTGGAGCTTGTGGGTAACTCTGAAGGGGTTATCCATCAAGTCCACACGAACGGCATCTCCACAACCTAACTCCCGTCTTCTCGTTGACCCTGGTAAACCTTAAAGCCAAAGTCGGCATCGATGTCACGGCGACCATCGGGCTCTTGGGGCTTCTTGTCTCGTCTCCTTCGACGGGCATGACTCTTTATCCCCTTGCTATCCATCGCCAGGACCTGCCCAAAATCAGGTAGATATTTGCTCACTTCATCCACCAGACGGTCGAATATCTTCTCTAATTCATCTGAGTACTTCATCAGCTTCCTCAGCAACCGGCTGTAAACGTAAGCTGGGGGGACCGCTCGCTCGCCTAGTAACGGGTCGAACCCGCAGACTTCCCTCAGTTGGGCGTTCCTGCACAGCTCGCACCGCAGGCTCTCTGAAACACCACTCCCGTAAGCACCGAGTTCCACACCGCGCACATCGGATAATCATTACGCCCATTCCCGCGTTCCCTCTCCAGCTTCTGCCTCAGGTCTTCATCTGGCAGGTGATTTATTACCAGCAACAAGCGCTCTAAATCACCCAGTTCATCAAGTTAGTGTAAAGTTTTAGTAGGCGGTAGCAGGAATTAGGGATAAAGAGATAAAAAGAGAGACCTCACAACAACACACCC
>SESX01000273.1 GCA_004367365.1 Candidatus Acetocimmeria pyornia | reverse complement strand
GGGCAGCGCTGGCTGTCTATCCGGGCGCGGGCCGGTTTTCAGCCTACCTATGAGGGATTGAAACACCTTTGCCGAAACACGGCCTAGAGCCCCCGGATTGGTTTTCAGCCTACCTATGAGGGATTGAAACCGTTACACGTTGCGTTGCGTTGCGTTGCCAGCCCTGTTTTCAGCCTACCTATGAGGGATTGAAACTGTTTTAAAGCATTTTGGCTTCCCTTCGGCGCCCCGCGTTTTCAGCCTACCTATGAGGGATTGAAACCATCGTTGTCCGCATCCCGCACCTGGCCGTAACCCCGTTTTCAGCCTACCTATGAGGGATTGAAACGCATCCCTCGGCACCCACTTCCTGCAGCGGCTTCCTGTTTTCAGCCTACCTATGAGGGATTGAAACGTACGATACGTGTGTGGGGATTTGTGAACCTAAATTGTTTTCAGCCTACCTATGAGGGATTGAAACTCCGACGAAAAAATATCCCTCATTTCCCTTACCCCCGTTTTCAGCCTACCTATGAGGGATTGAAACCCAGTTGCCGGGGTCGATCTTCCCGGCGACCCATGTGTTTTCAGCCTACCTATGAGGGATTGAAACCTTCCATTGGCAGCCGGGGGATCTTCTTTCCGAACTGTTTTCAGCCTACCTATGAGGGATTGAAACTACTGGCTCCAGACATGCAGGGTGTGGGTCACTTCCGTTTTCAGCCTACCTATGAGGGATTGAAACTTGATAACGCTCTGGATGTCGAACGTGCGGCTGCCGGTTTTCAGCCTACCTATGAGGGATTGAAACTAGAAAAGGAGGAATGGGAAGAAAGCCACGGTTAACGTTTTCAGCCTACCTATGAGGGATTGAAACCCTTTTTGATACAACCGCAACTCCCGCACCTCAAAGGGTTTTCAGCCTACCTATGAGGGATTGAAACTTTCTTCATGATCAGTATCTTGTGGCCACAACTTAGTTTTCAGCCTACCTATGAGGGATTGAAACCCCATAACCTTATCGACGAAGTAAAAACGGACGCCGGTTTTCAGCCTACCTATGAGGGATTGAAACTCCGGTTGAGCTAACCGCAGGTGGATGCGCTGCCGGGTTTTCAGCCTACCTATGAGGGATTGAAACTGGACAAGCCCAAACGCAAGAAGTCAACCGAGCCTTAGTTTTCAGCCTACCTATGAGGGATTGAAACGTTTTATAGGTATCGTGGGGCCATATTTCCCCATCTGGTTTTCAGCCTACCTATGAGGGATTGAAACGTAGCAAATGAGTAAGAAGGTAGGCGGACTGGCGTCCGTTTTCAGCCTACCTATGAGGGATTGAAACCATATTCCTCTCCGAACGTAGCCAACTTAAACCAAGTTTTCAGCCTACCTATGAGGGATTGAAACCACGTTACCAACTATACACACCCGCCACAATGCAACGTTTTCAGCCTACCTATGAGGGATTGAAACGAACACATCCCAAATCTGCCTTTAACTTACGCCGCTGTTTTCAGCCTACCTATGAGGGATTGAAACGCCAATTCCGTCTGCTTCCAACCGTGCTCAGAGGTCGTTTTCAGCCTACCTATGAGGGATTGAAACTCCACACTCCGGGCCACAATGTAAGTGCCGCCGTGGGTTTTCAGCCTACCTATGAGGGATTGAAACCTGGCAAGGGTCATCTACGCCGAGGCCCGGGGCGAAGTTTTCAGCCTACCTATGAGGGATTGAAACAGAAAGGAGTCAGATTCAGACGGGCCGGATAAACCGGTTTTCAGCCTACCTATGAGGGATTGAAACACAACTACGTATTTGTCCGCCCCCGCCGCATTTACGTTTTCAGCCTACCTATGAGGGATTGAAACATAAATTCCCACAGGTCCACGCTGCGAAATGCGCAGCGTTTTCAGCCTACCTATGAGGGATTGAAACGCGGGCAGCGCTGGCTGTCTATCCGGGCGCGGGC
>SESX01000272.1 GCA_004367365.1 Candidatus Acetocimmeria pyornia | reverse complement strand
AAACGACCTTTGTGGTGACCCAAGGCGGGTTACGGAGGCATCCTGCCCTGGTGGATAAAAAGGCTGGGCTTTCTGGGGGGGGCGGTCAGGGGCGAAGGAGGAAGGTCATGGAAAGACTGTATAACCTTGGGGAGATGAAGGCCTTTCGGGCAGATCAAGGGAACAAGGTTGAGGTTTACGGGTCCAAGGCGAGCGGAGGTGCTCTGTGGTGTCTTGAGCCGGGCCAGGAGGTACCTGCCCATTACCATCCCGGAGCCGATGATGTCTGGGTGGTTCTCGAGGGCGAGGGGACGTACTTTTTGGGCGAGGGAGAAAAAGTGCGATTGAAGGCCGGAATGGTGGCCTTGGCTCCTGCCGGTGCCGTGCACGGCATGGTCAACGACGGGGAAGGGAGATTTGTCTTTTTTGCCGTTCAGGCTCCCTTCCCAGTCGAGACGGTGTGGGTTGAGTAGGCTGGGGATGTAAAAGGAGGCTGGTTGTCGGGGAAATAACCCTGTCCGAGTTCCCCCGGGGAAGAAGAGGGTCCTGGTGCGTGGACCCTCTTTCTTTTGTGGAAAAGGTTGCCGGGAACAGGGGTTGGGGTGCAGGAAAGGGGTGACAGGTGCCGAATAGGAGCTATAGGTATGGAAGGCCATCTGGTACCAGGGCGGTGGAGAAAATGGCGGACGGGTTTTTGAAGAGATGGGGGAGGAGGCTGGGTACCCAGGGCGCTGAAGAGGTGCAGTTGATTCCGCTCGAGGCGGTTTCGAGGAACCCGTACCAGCCGCGGAAGGTCTTCGAGGAAGACGAGCTGGAGGGCCTAGCGCGTTCCATCGAAGAGTACGGGGTTCTTCAACCTGTGGTTGTCCGGAAGAGGGGTCATGGATATGAGCTCATTGCCGGGGAGAGGCGGCTCCGGGCAGCGGAAAAGGCCGGCCTCAAGGCGATCCCGGCCCTGGTGCGCGAGCTCTCAGATGAGGAGGTAGCCCTTCAGGGTTTGGTGGAGAACCTGCAGCGCCGGGACCTGTCCTTTCTCGAGGAAGCCGAGGGGTACCGGCAGTTGATGGAGAAGTTCGGGTTCACGCAGGGAGAACTGGCACGGCGGCTGGGAAAAAGTCAGTCTGCCATCGCCAACAAGCTCCGGCTCTTGAATCTACCGGCAGAGATACGGGAAGCTATTTCCCGGGAAATAATTTCCGAGCGCCATGCCCGGGCCCTCTTGCGGTTGCCTGACTGTGAGCAACAGCGGGAGGTACTGGAGGAGATTCGGAGGAAGGACCTCAACGTCAGGGAGGCTGAAGAACTTATCGAAGGGCGGCTGCAGGGTATTTCTAGGGCGAAAGAGGGGTCTGGTCGCAGGAAGCAAAAAATTACCAGGGTCTTTAAGGATATCCGGATTTTTGTTAACTCTTTTCGCGAGGCTGTGAACACCCTGCGGAAGGTGGGATTCGATGCCCGGATGGAGCAAGAGGACCGTGGCGACTATATCGAGATCTGCGTCCGGATTCCTAAAAAGCGTGGTGCGAGGAAAAGGGGGAGAACGGGCTGAATTCAGCCTGGGTTCCCTTGGGTAGAGGAGGAGGTTTTAGGCGGGGCGGCGAACTAGGGGGAAAGAAGAGGAGACAGGCTGGACCTGGGGGCCGAGAAGGCGGGTGCGTGTGGAAAACGTAAGGGCTTCAAGGGAGATGGTTGTAGGTTGGGGCCCTGGGGTAGGTGAGTTCGGTGGGTAGGGTAATGGCCATAGCAAACCAAAAGGGCGGTGTAGGGAAAACAACCACGGCGGTAAACCTGGCAGCATGCCTGGCCAGGCTGGGGAAAAGGGTGCTGGTGGTCGATATTGACCCACAGGGTAACTCTACCAGTGGGCTTGGTATTGACAAGAACGGGGTGGAAGAATCAATTTATCATGTTCTAATTGACGGCAAGGATATGGACCAGGTGCTTGTGAAGACTGCGCTGGAGGGGTTGGAGGTCGTGCCTGCCACCAT
>SESX01000271.1 GCA_004367365.1 Candidatus Acetocimmeria pyornia | reverse complement strand
TGCCCTCCGACAACACGTGCTGGGCCAGGAAGGAGACCGAGCACCGCCTTGCTGGTGACGGATTTCCCACACCCGCTTTCACCCACCAGGGCGACAGTCTCGCCTTTTTTCACCTTCAGTGAGGTCCCATTGATGACCCGCGCCACCCCTTCATAGGCACGGAAATGGACATGGAGGTCTTTGATGTTGAGGAGGATTTCTTCTTGCTGCAGCATCTTAACCACTCCACCGATCTAGATCGACATCGAAGACGTCCCTCAAGCCGTCCCCCAGCAGGTTAAACCCCAGCACGGTCACGAAAATAGCCAGGCCTGGAAAGGTGGCTACCCACCAGGACTCAGGAAGGTAGATCCGACCCTCGGCGATCATCGTACCCCACGCCGGGGTCGGCGGCTGGGCCCCCAAGCCCAGGAAGCTCAAACTGGCCCCGATCAAGATCACAAACCCCATGTCCAGGGTAGCCTTGACGATGATGGGCGACAGAACATTGGGGAGGATATCTTTGAAAATAATCCTGAACCTGCTCGCCCCCAACGACCTGCTCGCCTCCACGAACTGCTCCTCCTTAACCGAGAGGACTTCACCCTGGACCAGCCGCGTGAACCAGGGCCACCATCCAAAGGAGACGGCGATCATGGAGTTGGTCAGGTTGGGAGCCAGAGCAGAGCTCACGGCCAGCGCCAGCACGGTTGGAGGAATCGCCAGGAAAATGTCGGTCAAGCGCATGATCACGGTATTAACCCTGCCGCCCCAGTACCCGGCGATCAACCCGAGGGGCACTCCAACCACCAGGGCCAGGGTGAGAACTGCAAAACCCAGGACCAAAGAAATTCTGGAACCATAAATCACCCTCGAAAGAATATCACGCCCCACCTCGTCGGTTCCAAACCAGTGGGCCTGCCCTGGGGGAAGATGGGCCTCCTTAAACTTCACGACTGACCCGGCATCTTCGGGGTAAGGGGCCAGGAAGGGTGCAAAGATGGCCATCAGGATCAGACCAATAACGATGCCAAGCCCAATCAAGGAAACAGTGCTCCTCCTGAGCCGGTACCAGGCCCTCTTCCAGTCCTCCATGACCTCTGGCCACTTGGAAGTTACTCTGTCTTCTGCCTGAACCCTCATAGAGTCTGCTCGCCTCCGTACTTAACGCGGGGATCAAGGTATCCGTACAGCATGTCGATAACCAGGTTAACTAACACGTATGCGGTCCCAATGACCATGGTTACGGCTACTACCGCGTTGAAATCCTTGTAGATTACTGCCTGAACACCGTATTGTGCCATGCCGGGCCACGAGAAGACCGTCTCAACCAGGAAGGCGTTGCCCAGGAGAAACCCATAGGTAAGCCCGATGATGGTCAGGGTTGACGTAAAGGCGTTTTTCAGCATGTACTTGTAGGTGATCAGTCCTTCCGGGAGGCCGTAAGTACGCGCGGCCATCACGTAGTCCTGGCGCATCTGGTCAATCATGCTGGCCCGGGTGAGGCGCATGATCTGAGCCAGCGTGGCCAGCGAGAGGGTGAATGCCGGCAGAGCAATGTGGACGAGACTGTCCCAAAATGCCCTCCAGTTCCAGGTCAGGACGCTGTCAAGAAGATACAACCCCGTGATGTGCTCTGGAGGGGACGCCGCCCGATCGATGGTCGGCAGGAGGCCCAGGTAGTATGCAAAGACCAGCTGAAGGAGGATTCCAAGCCAAAAACGCGGCAGGGCCACCCCTGACAGTGCTATCAACCTCGAAACCTGGTCTTCCGCCTTATCCTGCCTGATTGCTGCCCTGACTCCCAGGGGTACACCCAAAAGCACCGCAAAAACCATGGCCACCGCAGTCAACTCTAGGGTGGCAGGAAAACGCTCGATCAGGTCTTTGGACACATCCCTGTGGGTCCTCAGTGATTGCCCCAAGTTCCCATGTGCAACACCTTTCACGTAGTTCACGTACTGTAGATGCAGGGGCTGATCAAGACCCA
>SESX01000270.1 GCA_004367365.1 Candidatus Acetocimmeria pyornia | reverse complement strand
CAACCTCACTAACTCATCGCCAAAGAGGTCGGCGGTTTTCAGCCTACCTATGAGGGATTGAAACTGGGCCAACGTCTACCTTGACCAGCTTGATCACTTTATCAGTTTTCAGCCTACCTATGAGGGATTGAAACATGTTTCTGGTGATGATAAGGATTATGCTATTTTTCCGTTTTCAGCCTACCTATGAGGGATTGAAACCTTATGTAGCCTAGAATCGCCCCTAGGCCAGCAACCGTTTTCAGCCTACCTATGAGGGATTGAAACCCCAGACTTTCGGCCAAAAACTCTCAATTACTTCATCGTTTTCAGCCTACCTATGAGGGATTGAAACGTCCTCTTCCGTACCAAGCAGCCTGTCCAAGTCCTCTTGTTTTCAGCCTACCTATGAGGGATTGAAACTTGCCTTGAGTGTCCGCCTTTGCGATACGCTCTCGAGTTTTCAGCCTACCTATGAGGGATTGAAACTCGATTATGTCCACTGGGACGGGAACAGGGTTATAGGTTTTCAGCCTACCTATGAGGGATTGAAACTCGCAAAAAAGTCGCAACTAATACCAACCCAGCCTCGTTTTCAGCCTACCTATGAGGGATTGAAACCAGCCGTAGCTGCAGGTAAAAAATACTCATAACCACGTTTTCAGCCTACCTATGAGGGATTGAAACTAGATTAGTCCCACAGCGCCCACCATTTCCAACCTGCGTTTTCAGCCTACCTATGAGGGATTGAAACTTTTTCCTTGGGGCGCAACGAAAGATTGGAAAGGAAGTTTTCAGCCTACCTATGAGGGATTGAAACATACAATCGCTGTTTCTCGTGCTGAACCTGTCGGTCCAGTTTTCAGCCTACCTATGAGGGATTGAAACGCGCACCAGGGGAACTTGCAAAGCCCAGCTCAGTGGGTTTTCAGCCTACCTATGAGGGATTGAAACAGTCCTCCCCGCCGTGCCTTTCGGACGCAGTGCCCGGTTTTCAGCCTACCTATGAGGGATTGAAACACTTGCGGCGGAAGGGGCGGATTAGGCCGAGGCGTGGGTTTTCAGCCTACCTATGAGGGATTGAAACCAGCTTATAACAAAAGTTAGTAAGGATATAAACTCTAGTTTTCAGCCTACCTATGAGGGATTGAAACTTGCGCAGGTCCTACGTTGCGTGGGTTTGGTAATCTAAAAGTGGACCATCGTGGCCAATAAATAGGGATCCACACCGGGACTCTTACCCGCTATGATTGGTGGTGTAGCAGAATCCACCAGTGAAAGCGGGGGTATAGGAGTGACCGATGTGGATCGAATTCAGGATATCAGATCTCGGTACTTCAGGGAAGGCCAGTCTATCCGGCAGATTGCCAGGGATATGGGGATGTCCCGGCGCACGGTCCGGCGGTACATACAGTCGGACGGCCCCTGGGGTTACACCCTGCGCGAGCCCAGGCTCAGGCCGGTCGCTGACGCCATCGAGCTCATTGTGCGGGAGATCATTGAGAATGACCAGCGGGTGCGTAACAAGAAGCAGCGGCACACCGCCCGCCGCATCTACGTACGCCTGGTGGAGGAGCACGGGTACCGTGGTAGTGAGCGGACGGTGAGGCGGTTGGTAGCGGCCATCAAGCAGGAGATCGGGGCGCGCTCCAAAGAGGTGTTCCTGCCCCTGGAGTTCGGGTACGGGCAGACCTTTGAAGCGGACTGGCTGGAGGTGGTTGTGGAGATGGACGGCCGGCTAGTGCCCGTGAATGTGTTTGCCGCTCAAAACTGCGGGCCAGCCGGGCCTCGTTTGTCAAGGCCTACCCCACCACCCGGCAGGAAGCGCTGTTCGATGGTCTGCGGGAGGCATTTCACTTCTGGGAGGGTGTCCCTGAAATCGGGCGCTTCGACAACCCTCGTACAGTGGCCAGGATCATCAAGAGGGGCACTGTCAATGGCCATTTAAAAATCCGCACTTTTGGCCACTAGAAAGTCGTCATTTTTGGCCACGAA
>SESX01000027.1 GCA_004367365.1 Candidatus Acetocimmeria pyornia | reverse complement strand
GGTCTCGTTCCGGAGCACCCCGGGCGTGCAACCTTTGCGAAATACCGCTTCCAATTTTCATCCTTCGCGGTGCCGCCGGGGCGGCATGGAGTACTTCGCTGAAAATGCCCCGACGGCGCCGGCCTTCCTTCGCGGCGTCACGCTCACCGCAAGTTTGTAATGAACCTCGGCGGCGCCGGGCCGCATCCAAGCTCGCCACTACATAAAAACCTCCCCACCGATAATGTATGTTGTACCCGGTACCGGGGCTCCAGCCCGAGAAGATAATTACAATCATTTATAGATTCTAGACGCTCCCCTCTTCACTGTTCCGTGGCTAATTTTACATAAAGGGTTGCTTTCGGACTTGTCGAAAAAAGTGAAGCGCGAACCACCCGGGCTGCCCCAGGAAATGGGTTTGCTTGTTAGTTTCCCGTGAAAAAGTTCCTTCACTTTTGTACTGGTGACACCATGTCTACATCTACCATTGACGGTAGCCAGGTGAGCCCTACGGATGTAAGAATGTAGTTGGTTTGGTGCCCTCTCGAATTCTTTTAGACTGGTTAACTTTTCGGCAGAAGTGGTTATTTACGACACACCACCGGAGGAGAGAGAATGGAGAAAGTATACGGGGAGAAAGTTATCCTGAGGCCCCTGGAGCGGTCAGACCTCAAAAAGATGGTTGAATGGGATGGGGACGAGGAAATCGAGAGATACGTCGGCAAGAAGCTTGCTTCTTTCTCAAGTGCTGCGGAGTGGTACGAAAGATTACAAAAGGACCGGAGGCGCAAGGCCCTGGCCATCGAGAGTAAGGACGGGGAATTCATCGGGGATATTCAGCTTGAACAGATCAGTTGGAAAAGCCGTTCCGCCGAACTCCGTATCTGTATCGGAAATAAGTCCTTTTGGAATGCTGGTTACGGTACCGATGCTGTATGGACCCTGCTTGGGCTGGCCTTTAAGAAGATGGGGCTGAAAGAGATTTACCTGAGGGTTTACACCAACAATCACCGGGCGATAAGGTGCTATGAGAAATGTGGATTTCGTCGCCAGGGGGTCTTGCGACTTGGTTCCCGACGGAAACAGGATGAGGGTGTTGGTGACCTGCTGCTGATGGGTATCAACCGGAATACATACTTCCAATTAGACCTTTTAGGGCAGGTGGGTTCATCAGGTATGTGAAAGGCAGCCCGGGTGTCTTGACAGCATTTGAACACAGGTATATAATTAGCCTAATCGGAAAGAAAATAGGGGTGATAACAGAATACGGTTGCAAAAAGGCTTTGATGGGGAGGAGTAGAAAAGTGCCTGTTCCCAAGAGAGGGGGACACTGGGTGCGAATCCTCTGAACGGGTCTTTTCGAAGGTCGCCCCGGAGCCGTCGGGTTGAAAACGGCTGACTTGGTTGCTGGCAGTAGACCCGTCCGGTGGAACCGTTATCTCAAGAGTGCTTGCGAGCAGGCCGCGGTGGGTGAAACAAAGCCGGCTTTTTGGGCCAGGCTGCAGTCGGACGGTTTGCCGCTTGAAGTAAGGTGGTACCGCGGAGCGGGTACACAAAACCCCTTTCGTCCTTAGGGACTAAGGGGTTTTTGATTTAAATGAATAAGGGGAGCAGGAAGGAAAGGAGCGTGAAGCCTGTTGAGTACCACACTGCCCAAGGTTTACGACCCAGCTGCCACGGAGGGGAAGATCTACCAGTACTGGCTGGACCAGGGCTTATTTCGGGCGGAGGTGCGGCCCGAGCGGGAGCCTTTCACGATTGTTATTCCCCCACCTAATGTAACCGGCAATCTCCACATGGGTCATGCCCTCAACAACACCCTTCAGGACATCCTGATTCGGTGGAGGCGGATGCAGGGGTACGAGACCCTTTGGGTACCCGGTATGGACCATGCTGGAATTGCAACCCAGATCAAGGTGGAAGAACAGCTTGCTCGGGAGGGTCTGTCCCGGCACGACCTTGGTCGAGAAGAGTTCATTGACCGGGTATGGGACTGGAAGGAAAAGTATGGGGGGCAGATCATCAATCAGCTCAAGAGACTAGGGGCTTCCTGTGACTGGTCGCGTCAGCGCTTTACCCTGGATCAAGGTTGTTCACGGGCTGTGCGCCAGGTGTTTGTTAACCTTTACGAAAAAGGCCTTATCTACCGCGGTGACTACATTATCAACTGGTGTCCCGAGTGCCATACGGCCCTCTCAGATATTGAGGTGGAACACGAGGATAAGGATGGAAAACTCTATTACGTCAGGTATCCCCTGGAAGGTGGGGACGGCTTCCTTACCGTTGCCACCACCAGGCCTGAAACCATCCTGGGTGATACCGCGGTGGCCGTTCACCCTGAGGATACCAGGTACCGGGATGTGGTTGGAAAATTTGCTGTTCTTCCCCTGGTTGGGCGGCGTATTCCCATCATTCAGGATGACTATGTAGACCCAGAATTCGGAACCGGGGCGGTTAAAGTCACCCCGGCCCACGACCCCAACGATTTTACAATGGGTGAGCGGCATAACCTGGAGAAGGTTGTGGTTATCGACCAGAAGGCTATGATGACCGAAGAGGCGGGAAGGTTCAAGGGTATGGACCGGTATCAATGTCGCCGGGCCGTGGTTGAGGAATTGAAGAGGCAAGGATACCTCGTCAAAGTGGAGAAACATACCCACGCTGCGGGTCATTGCTACCGCTGCCATACTGTTGTGGAACCACTCATCTCCAGGCAGTGGTTCGTCAGGATGAAACCCTTGGCCGGACCTGCAATCAAGGCCGTGCAGGAGGGGAGGATCCGTTTCATTCCCGACAGGTTCAGTAAGGTTTACCTCCACTGGATGGAGAACATCCGTGATTGGTGTATCTCCCGCCAGTTGTGGTGGGGTCATCGCATTCCAGCCTGGTACTGCCAGGAGTGCGGCGAAACCACTGTGGCCCTCGAGGACCCAAGGTGTTCTTCTTGCGGCTCAGCGGACCTTGTTCAGGATCCAGATGTCCTGGATACCTGGTTCAGCTCTGCCCTGTGGCCCTTCTCCACCCTGGGCTGGCCGGACGAAACACCAGAGATGGATTACTTCTACCCGACTTCGGTTCTGGTTACAGGTTATGATATCATTTTCTTCTGGGTCGCCAGGATGATCTTCTCTGGCCTCCAACACGCAGGTGAGATCCCGTTTCGCCACGTCCTGATCCACGGGATCGTTCGGGACGAGCAAGGGCGGAAGATGAGTAAATCCCTGGGCAACGGGGTTGACCCCTTGGAGGTCATCGAGAGGTACGGGGCTGATGCTCTCCGCTTTACCCTCAGCACGGGCAATGCCCCTGGTAATGATATGAGGTTCTACTGGGAAAGGGTGGAAGGCAGCCGGAATTTCGCCAATAAGATCTGGAACGCGGCGCGGTTTGTTTTAATGAACCTGGAGGGGTTCACCCCCAGCGCACCGGCTGGGGAGGTGGCCCTGGAAGACCGGTGGATCCTGAGCCGGTTCAATGAGACGGTCAGGGCTGTCACTCGTTTCATGGAGATCTATGAATTGGGTGAGGCTGCCCGGGTCATCTATGACTTTTTGTGGAGCGAGTATTGTGACTGGTATATCGAGCTGGTCAAACCGCGTCTGAACCGGGACGACAACCCGGGGGATAGACAGGCGGCACGGCACACCCTGTGGTATGTCTTGGAGCGGACTCTGAGGCTTTTGCACCCTTTCATGCCCTTTATTACAGAAGAGATCTGGCAATCCCTACCCCATGAAGGTACAAGTATCATGGTGGCTCCGTGGCCCAAGTTCGATCCCGAGAAGGTGGACCGGGAAGCCGAAAAAAGAATGGAAACCGTAATGGGAGTGGTGAGGTCGATCCGGAATATCAGGGCGGAAATGAATGTTGCTCCTCACCGAAGGGTACCTGTGACCCTGCATCCTAGCTCTGATGAAGCGGCCGCCACCGTTGACCAGGCCGCCGGGCTCATCGAGAACCTGGGCCGTGTATCCCATCTCAGGATTGAGCGGGATGGGGCTGTCAAACCCGAACAAGCCATGACAGCTGTTGTTCCGGGGGTCGAGGTTTTCATGCCTCTCAAGGGCATGGTAGACATTGACCGGGAGCTGGAAAGGATCCGTGAAGAAATGACGAAGGTTTTGGAAGAACTGAAGCAGTCAGAGCAAAAGCTTAAGAATGAGAATTTCGTAACCAAGGCACCGGCTGAGGTGGTAGAAAAAGAACGTGTCCGAAAGAAGGAATGCGAAGAAAAGCTCTCTGCCCTGAAGGAACGGCTGGCCATGTTGGAGGAAGTGTCAGCCTGAAAGCTGAACCTGCTGAACCAGTCACCTGCGGCCGGATGCCCGATACCCGGTGGGCACGTCATGAGAAGGGGGACTTTGCACCAGACCCTGTTCTTCAGATTGAGAACGGTTGGCCACAGGCATCAACTTGCCCTCCCGCACTGCGGGGGGCCTTTTCCTTGTCCGGCCGAAACATGGCGGGTCCCCGCCCGGTCCTGTCTGCACGGGCCGCGAAAACCAGAAACCTGCCGGGGCCGGTTGTTCCGAAGTGACCTCAGTTGTGCCCCGGCTCACGGCCAAGGCCCGGTACGGTGGATAAAGGGATGGCAAGGTCAGCAAGGAAAGGAGCCAGGCCGGAAACCATCGAAGTCTAGAAGCAACCTGGCAGGAGGGCAGTCTTTTCGACGTGGTCGGGGACAAGAAGAAGGGAGGACCGCAGTGAACTACGAAGAAGCCATCAGTTACCTGCATAGCCTGCACCGGTTCGGCAGCCGTCCTGGGTTGGACAGGATTCAGCGTTTACTTGGACTCCTGGGTGACCCGCACCTTGAGATCCCGGTAGTCCATATTGGTGGGACCAACGGCAAGGGATCGGTGGCGGCCATGATGGACTCGGTACTGACGACAGCCGGGTATAAAACAGGTCGTTACATTTCACCCTACCTGGAGGAGTTTACAGAGCGGATTTCCATTAACGGGCGACCCATTCCACGGGGAGAACTGGTTGAACTTGTGAATCTGGTTGCTCAAAAAGTCGGACTGATGAAGGAAAAAGGGTGGGAACACCCCACCGAGTTTGAGGTGGTGACCGCCCTGGGCTTTTTGTACTTTGCCATCCACAAGGTCGAGATCCTGGTCTTGGAGGTTGGCCTTGGAGGACGCTGTGATGCTACAAATGTCGTCCCAGCTCCCCTGGTTTCGGTGATCACCAATATTGGTTATGACCACATGGAACAACTCGGATCCACTCTACCGAAAATCGCTGCCGAGAAGGCAGGGATCATAAAGCCGGGTAAGCCGGTCGTGACCTCCCGCTGGCCTGGGGAGGCCTGGGACGTGATCGCCCGGGTTTGCCGGGAGCGAGGCTGCCGGTTGATTACCATTGGGGAAGACGTCCGGGTGAAGGAGAGGTCACCTCGTCCTGATGGTCAGGAAATCGATATTCAGGGAATCGAGACCACCTACCGGAACCTCTGGCTTCCGCTGTTGGGGTATCACCAGGCTGTGAATGCAGCGACAGCGGTAGCTGCCTTAGAATTGATTTCAACGGATGAAATAAGGGTAGGGGAGGACTCCATCCGAAAGGGTCTGGCCAGGACATCATGGCCAGGGCGGGTCGAGGTTATGAAGAGGAAACCTCTGGTGGTTTTGGACGGAGCCCATAACCCTCAAGGGGCTGCTTCTTTACGGGCGACCCTGGACGAACACTTCCCTGCGCAAAAGAGGATTCTCGTTCTCGGTGTCTTGGGGGATAAGATGGTGAGGGCCATGCTGGAGGAACTGGTACCTGGTGCTGAGCGGGTAATCACCACCGAGCCACCGAACCCCCGGGCTCTCCCGGCACGGGAACTGGCCGGGCTGGTTGCGCCCTTGTGTCCGAATACCAGTGCTGTTGAATCCCATGAAGATGCCGTGGTGCAGGCACTGCAGTGGGCGAAGGAGGATGATCTGGTCCTGGTTGCTGGTTCCCTTTACCTGGTAGGAACGGTTCGTACTTTTTTGAGAAGGTATTTTTCCGGGCAGTCTAAAGAAGAGCATTAGGCTCCTGAGATCTTAATTGAGTTTTGGCTGAAAGGGCAAGAAATTCTCCTGGGGCGGCTCCGAGAAGACGTCCAATGCAGCCGGTGGAGGACATATTATTGGAGCTGGAAAATATATTTTATAATGGGTTTTGGCAGCAACTTTTGCGGATACCTGGATAACTCCCTACTTAAGGATTGATTGTTCATGGTGTTGTTGCATGGAGGAAAATTGGGGGTCAGACGCCGTGTGCAGGGGATCTTCAAAAAGGTACAGGCTGCCCTTTCAACGTTGTTCCACTGACCTCGTCCAGGTACCAATGACGTACGAACCATGTTACTGGGTAATCACTAGTAGGGAAGAGCTGCAGGCGGCCTACAAGAACAGTTGGAACTTAGATGCGATTGATTTTGAGCATCAATTTCTCATATCGGTACACCGCGGGTACTGCCGTGGTGGCGGCTACCGGGTTCGGGTCAAAGAGATTATTCAGAAAGATGAAGAAATCCTTGTTTCTCTGTACTTTTCCGATCCCGACCCACTGGACTTTGTCATCCTGGTCATGACAAGCCCCTGTGATGTGGTGCGTGTCAGCAAGAACAAGCTGGTACACCGGGGCCGTCTTTTGTTTAGATTTATCGATGAGAAGGGGCGGGAGTTGGGGAAGAGGGTAGCCGTCATCTGAGTTTTCCGGACGGTTGAGGAACTGAAGGGAAAGTCCAGTAAGTAAGGAGGGAAGGTGTGTGATGAAGAAAACCAGAGTCCGGCGTCAACCTTCCAAGAGTATTTCCCTGGTTCTTGGCTTCATGGTTCTTTCCATTCTTGTAGTCCTTACCGGTTATGTCATGGGAAGGTACGTCATGAACTCCCTGGTTGCTTCCGGTGATTTGACGCCGCCCGGTTCCAAGGAAGCAGCGGGTAAGAATGATGCAGCCGGTCAGGTCGAGGTGGAACTTCCCATTCAGTACCTGTATCGCGTCCAGGTAGGGGTTTTTAACGTTGAAGAGAATGCCATTGGTTTGACCAATGATTTGAAAGATGACGGTTATCCTGCCTACGCGACGGTTGACCCGCCGTACGAGGTCGAGGCAGGACTCTTTGCTACTAAAGAAGTAGCCAAGGAAATGGCTGCTGAACTGAAAAGGGCTGGGTACCCAGTATACGTGAAGGAAGTTGTTCTTGAGCAGACGACGGCCATCCTCTCGGGTGGTGAAAAGGACTACCTGCTTGCAGTGCGGGATGCTTTGGCTCAAGTGTCTGCAACCTTGAAAGAACAGGCCGTCATGTGGGATGAATACGTCCGGGGGGAAATGGATCCGGAAGAGACCGTGCGTATGCTCCAGGCAAGGGAAGAAGCACTTCGCGAGATCCATAAGCGTTTGACCCGGCTTTCTGAACCCGGTGGACAAGTGGGAGGAACCCTCAATGTCGCACCACTCGTGGAGCTTGCCATTACCGAAATATACGAAGTGAAGGCCCTGCTCGAAAACGGGGAAGAAAGCTATTTCTCCAGTGCCATGGGTTATTACATGGAGCTCTTTGAAGGATACCGTGAGGTGGTAGCTGCACTTTAGGGCTAAGGTACACCCACAGGAAGCCTGGGTTCCCCCTCTTAAGAACGACAGTTACTGTGCCCCTTTGTCCATCACATCATAATGTTCTTAAAGTTGCAACAAATCAATGAAAAAAAGGAAGTTCTTGGGCCACGAGAGAATGATCTCCAGTGGCCCAAAAGTATAGAAAGGGGGAAGTGAGACGCAGTGCGCAGGAGAGGTTTGTGGGTATTGACCCTCCTTCTGGTTCTGGCCTTGGTCCTTGTGACGGGGTGTGGTGGTCAAGGGGGCGAAGAGCCAATGGGGAAAGACCAGGCTCCCAAGGCCGAGGAAGGGCAGGGTCAGGAACAGGAGACCGGTGAGCAGCAGGCCCAGGAAGAAGATGGTGAGGACGAAAAGGAGGACGCTGCCCAGGAAGAGAAGGAACCTCCGTCAGAACAGCAAGAAGAGGCCGAGGAGCCTGTGGAGGGTGCCGCCTTCCAGTTTGCGACGGCGAACGAATGTACTGACTGCCACAAAAATTACGGTGAAGGGAAAGACTACACCCTGGCGGCGTCGATCAAGAATATTGACGGGCATCCCGCAGGTGACTGGAACAAGGTTCAGGATTGCATGATGTGCCACTCCCAGGAGGGTAACGAGCTTGCCACTGTCCTGCATCCCGTGCACCTCAAGGGCGAGAACTACCTTAACTCTTACGGTGACAGCTGTCTTGCCTGTCACGGGATGGCCGAAGCCGGGGAAATGGTGGTGAAGGGGTTGGCCGACGTGACCTTGAGTGCCCAAGTCGGCAAGACGGGCCAGGCACCTGAGGGAGAACCTGTGAAGCAGGTAACCAAGTCTGGTTGTTCTGATTGCCACAAGAATTTCGGTGAAGGTAAGGACTATACCCTCGCGGCTGAAATCAAGAACATCCAGGGTCACCCTGAAGGTGATTGGAATGCCCTCAGTGACTGTATGATGTGCCATGCCCAGGGCCCTATGCCCTTTGCCCGGATCCTGCACCCGATTCACCTTACCGGTGAACACTACGTCCAGGAGTACGGTGACAGCTGCCTGACCTGCCATGGGATCGATGAGAAGGGAATGACCTTTGTGCAAGGACTGCAGTAAACTCCCCGGATAACCTGGGTGGGCCCACGGAGAGGGTGAGCTCCTAGTTTCCTGCTCAGGACACGGTTGCGTGGTTGTCGGAAAAGAGTCGGTTGCTGTTGAAGGTAATTGGTGGCGAAGAGAGAAAGAAAAGAGCTAAAGAGAATGTTTCTTGGGGGCTTATTAGTCCCCTTTTTATTTAGGTGGTGTCAACATAAGATCTTGAGGCGCTTCCTGCCAACGAGCGCTGGGGTCGTGGCGGAATGGCCGAGGTTGTTCATAATTCTGGTTTCAGACTTTATGGTGGAATGAGGCCCTGGCGGACAGGGAAGGATAAAAGATGACATAGAATGGTAAAAAGCCCCCAAAAGGAATTCTGATCACTGAAACGAAATAGATATTAGCCCATTCTTCATTCCTGGTTCGGGGCCCTCATCAATAACCAGGAATCGAACCAGAGACCTGGCCGGCGGTGCCTCAAAAGAAGCATTACACGGTAACGCACAGGTTGCCAAAAGGAGTTGAAAAAGCCGGTATGATGCGGCGAGAAAGCCAGATAAATATTGCGTCAATAGTCCTGGCAGTAGTCTTCGGGGCCCTTATGGGTAGCATAGTGGGAGAGGTCCTAGGCTCTAATTTCCCGGTTCTTAGGGAACATATCACCATTGGGATCCAAACCACCACCGTTGACTTGAATGTCTTAAGCTTTCCTTTTGGTTTCCAGGCCAAACTTAATTTGGGTAGTGCCCTCGGGATCTTTCTGGCGCTTCTCCTGGTGCTTCGTAGGCGTTAAGGTTTGAGGGGAGGAGGACTTGTGCCGTTGGTAGTTCTGGCTTCGGCTTCACCACGACGTCGGGCACTGTTGAAGCAGGTGGGCCTTTCTTTTGAGGTTCAGGCCAGTGATGTTGACGAAACCATTCCCGAGGATGGGGTGGACCCAGAGCGGTTCTGCAAAGAACTGGCCTTGAGAAAGGCCCAGGCCGTTGCCTCACAACTTCAAGAGGCGATCGTTATTGGAGCCGACACCGTTGTTGTCAGGGGAGACAAGGTCCTGGGCAAACCGGTTGATAAAGAAGATGCCCGCAGGATGCTCCGGGCCCTGAGGGGTAAAACCCATCGAGTGATCACTGGGGTGGCGGTGGTCAACAGTGACACAGGGCGTTACCTTGTTGACAGTGAGGTGACGCGTGTCAAGATGCGGCCGTACTCGGACTCGGAAATCTCCGCATACCTGGCTACCGGTGAACCAATGGATAAGGCTGGTGCTTACGGCATCCAGGGGCGTGGTGCCCTCCTGGTGGAGGGGATCCACGGCTGTTATTATAATGTTGTTGGGCTGCCTCTGGTCAAGGTGGCCCGGATGTTGGCTCAATTTCACGTCCAGGTTTGGTCGCAACCTGCCCCGGAGAGGTAAAATCATGGTTCAACCGGAATACCGCCTTACCATTAAGGATATACCCGCCGCTGAACGACCCAGGGAGCGCCTCCTGGACTTTGGCCCTGAAGCCCTTTCCAACGCGGAGCTCCTTGCGATCTTGCTCCGGACGGGAACTCAGAACGAGACTGCGATTCAGCTCGCCCAGAGGGTTCTTCGTCTCGGCGATGGTGATGAACAGACCTCGGGGGTGGGACGGGGTGAGGGAAGAACCGGGTTTGGAGGGTTAAGGTTCCTGGTCACCGCTACGGTGGAGGAACTAATGAACCTTCCAGGCATTGGCAAAGCAAAAGCGGCTCAGATCAAGGCTGCCGTTGAGTTGGGCAGACGGCTAGCCAGTTTTACCCCGACTCGACCGGTGATAAAATCTCCCGGTGATGCCAGCCGGCTTCTCATGGAGGAGATGCGCTACCTGGATAAGGAGCATTTCCGGGTTATTCTTCTCGATACCAAGAACCATGTCTTGGGGATCCACTCTGTTTCCGTTGGGGATCTGAATTCTTCACTGGTTCACCCCCGGGAAATCTTTAAAGAAGCCATCAGGAGGAGTTCGGCTGCCGTCATCCTGGTTCACAACCACCCCAGCGGGGATCCTTCACCCAGTAAGGAGGACCTGGAGGTTACCCGGAGACTGGTCAGGGTCGGAAAACTCCTAGGAATAGAAGTCTTGGACCATATTATCATCGGTGACAACCAATTCACCAGTCTTCGGGAGTCGGTACCTGGATGGGATGCCGACCCGGGCCGGCCCTGGTAATTCGGGGTGCTGTCGGAGGAAGATTCGTAGATTTCTGGGGTATTCCCTAAATAACCAGCAAATGGCCGCGAAAGTTCTGGCAGGAGAAAGGAGAACGCGGAGTGTTCAACTTTATTTATAAGTACCTATCCAAGGATATAGGTATCGATCTTGGTACGGCGAATACCCTGGTTCATGTCCGGGGGCGGGGGATCGTCCTACAGGAGCCGTCGGTAGTAGCGATCCAGCACGAAACCAAGGACATCCTGGCCGTGGGGGAAGAAGCCAAGAAGATGATCGGCCGAACCCCGGGGAATATCATCGCCATCAGGCCCATGAAAGACGGAGTTATCGCTGATTTTGACGTTACTCAAACCATGCTCCGGTATTTCATCGCCAAGACTAATGCCAGGCGCAACCTCGTTCGCCCCAGGGTTGTGGTTTCCGTTCCCTCTGGGGTTACAGAGGTGGAAAAGAGGGCGGTCATAGATGCCGCCCTCCAGGCCGGTGCCCGGGAAGCCTACTTGTTGGAAGAACCCATGGCGGCAGCTATTGGGGCCGGGCTCCCGGTTCACGAGCCGACAGGGAACATGGTTGTTGATGTCGGAGGTGGAACGACAGAGGTGGCCATCATTTCCCTGGGGGGGATTGTTACCAGCCGGTCCATCCGGGTAGCTGGGGATGAAATGGATGAGGCCATCGTGAATTACGTGAAAAGAACCTACAACCTGCTCATCGGGGAACGGACGGCGGAAGAGGTTAAGATTACCATTGGTGAGGCCTATCCTAGCGAAGAAGAGAAAGAAATGGAGATTCGTGGACGGGACCTGGTAAGCGGGTTGCCGAAGACCCTTCAGATTAGCTCAAGGGAGGTTCATAAAGCCCTGGCTGAGCCCGTTTCGAGTATCCTGGAGGCCATCAAGGTAACCCTGGAGAGGACTCCACCTGAGCTGGCGGCAGACATCATGGATAGAGGGATTGTTATGACCGGTGGAGGATCCCTGTTAAGCGGTTTTGACCGGCTGGTCAGTAAGGAAACCGGAATGCCCGTATACCTTTCCGATGACCCCTTGCTGTGTGTTGTTAGAGGGGCGGGAAAGGTTCTTGAGGAATTAGAAACCTTGCGGAGGCTCCTGATTACACCCGGGAAAATCGGATAGAGAGGCGGGATTTTGGTGTTTCGGTTTCCGTGGAAACGAAAATATATCGCCTCTTTGTTATCCGTGATCATTCTTACCATCCTGATTAGTCTTACCGCCGGTGAAAGGGAAAGCATCACCAGGGCGGAGGGCATAGTTTTGGACTTTTTGGCACCCGGCCAGCGTGTTTTGACCCAGGTCTCTGGTACGGTAGGCGGTGCAGTCGGGAACCTGGTTCGCTTCTGGCAACTGGAAGCGGAAAACAGGGCCTTAAAGGAAGAGCTCAAAGAGTATGCCCAGCTCAAAAGCCAGGTTACAGAGCTACGTGAGGAAAACCAGCGCCTGCGGGCCCTCCTTGATTTTGTTCAAAGAAACCCCTATGAGTTTATTTCTGCAGAAGTAGTGGCAAGAAGCCCTGACAACTGGTTCAGAGAAGTTGTTATTAACCGTGGGACCCATCACGGGATTCGAAAGGACATGGTGGTGGTTACCAGCGCTGGCCTCGTGGGCAGGGTCAGTGCTGTTGCACCGCGGACCGCTAAGGTTATGCTGATTACTGATGCTGAGAGCGGGGTAGGGGCATTGGTCCAGCGCTCGCGGGATGCCGGGGTGGTTTTTGGCCAGGCCGGAGGTGGAGGGCGATTGCTGATGAGGTTCTTTTCACCGGAAGCAGCCCCCCTGGTAGGGGATACAATTGTCTCTTCAGGCTTGGGACCTGTGTACCCGGAAGGTATTTTTATCGGGCAGGTGGTTGCCGTCAAAGGTGATAAGTACGCCCAGACCAATTACGCCGAAGTTAAACCGGCGGTGGATTTCAACCGCTTGGAAGAGGTTCTTGTGATGAAGAAACCCCGGTCTGAAGCGGCAGCCAGTTTCTTGGAAGGTGGCCAAAGGCCTTGAGTTATTGGGTAATGGCAGGTATTTTAACGGCGGCGGTTGTACTGCAAACGACCATCTTACCGTACCTCCAGGTAGCTGGTGTTCAGCCGGACTTGGTTTTACTGCTGACTGTCTGCCTGGGACTTCTAAACGGCCCCAGGGAAGGGCTCCGGGTCGGCCTGGTGGGAGGTGCCATCCTCGATATTATCACCGGACGTTACCTCGGGTTACATACCCTTTCCCTGGCGGCGGCAGGTTGCCTCACGGGGTACTATGGGAAGAGGGTTTTCAGGGACAATATCTTGGTCCCGTTTACTGCCGCCCTGGCAGCGACTGTGCTTCAGCAAACAATAGTGCTGGTTTTGCTCAAGGTCTTCAGCGGGTCTGGTGGGCATATGATGATGGGGACGGCCTATACCGGGCTCATTTTGCCCCTTGCATTATATCATGCCGTGGTATCCCCCTTTTTGTTTGGCCGCTTGCATTTTATGAAGCTCCAGGGGAAACTGGGCGTACCGGTTCACGAACCCTAAGGGCGTTTTCGGTTCCAGTGGAAAGGGTGGAGTAGATGTCCTCTGATAAGCTGCCGCAAAGAAGAATTTTTTTCTACCTAACCTTTCTGGTAGTTCTTTTCCTGGTTTTGACCACCCGGCTGGGCTACCTCCAGATTGTCAGGGGGGCTGAGCTCAAGGAGTGGTCAGAAAAGAACCGGATCCGGATTGTCTCCATTGTTGCCCCGCGGGGAGTGATTTACGACCGCCACGGACGGGTTCTGGCCGGGAACCGCCCGGCCTTTACCATTTCGCTTTTCCATCTGGGTGGGGCTGAAACCGACCAGGCCATTGATGAACTGGTGCAGGTTCTTGGTATTTCCCGGGAAAAAATTGAAGAGATGATTGACCGGCACAAGAGGATGGTGGGGCTTTACAAACCGGTTAAGATCAAGACCGATATTACCCCTGAAACCCACACAGCAATCGCCGAGAGGCGTCCCCAACTTCCGGGCGTGGTTATTGAGTCTGAACCGGTGAGGTACTACCCCCACGGGAAGCTCGCGGCCCATGTTCTCGGCTACGTAGGTGAGGAGACCCCGACCCAGATTGTCGGACGGGCTGGACTGGAGCTGGCCTTTGATGTCTACCAGGACGGTCGCGGCTTGAGCGGGATTAATGGGGGAAAACAGGTCGAAGTTGATGCCCGCGGGCGGAGATTACGTGACCTGGGCGAGGAACCACCGGTGGCTGGCAACAGCCTGGTCCTGACCATTGATGCCGACCTGCAGCGTGCTGCCGAGAATGCCATGGATAAAGTGATGGAACAATTGAGAAAGGGTATTGACCCAGTTTATCATACCAAGATCGAGCCCTTGGAACAGGTCGGGCGAGGGGCAGTAGTGGTCTTGGATGTCAACAGCGGCCAGATTCTGGCCATGGTTAGTCGTCCCGCCTATGACCCCAACAGTTTTGCTGTTTCCATAACCCGAAAGGAATACCAGGAACTTGAAGAAGCTGGAGCCTTGGTCAACTGGGCGGTTCAGGCTGCTGTTCCTCCGGCGTCAACCTTCAAGCCAGTCACAGCCATCGCGGCTCTCGAAGAAGGTCGGACTTATCCCGGCGAGCGCTTCAACACCTACGGTGGGGTCTACACGAAGGTTCCCGGTACCTCGCCGCAGTGCTGGTACCGAAAGTACGGGGGACACGGTGTGATCGATCTCCAGCAGGCCATCAGCTACTCGTGTGATATTGTGTTTTATGAACTTGGCAACCGTTTGGGTATCGATCTGCTGGAGAAGTACGCGCGTCTCTTTGGTTTTGGTCAACCCACCGGGTTCCGGGACCTGTTAGAACGCGAGGCGACTGGAATCGTGGCTTCCAGGGAGGCGAAAAAGGTCTTCTACCCCGATGACCCCCGATGGTATGCAGGTGAAACCCTAAGTGCTGCCATCGGACAGGGACTGCACAGTTACAGCCCGCTTCAGATGGCGACGTACACGGCAGTTCTGGCCAGTGGAGGTTTACGCTACCGGCCGTACCTGGTGAAGAAGATCATGGACCCGAACGGGAAGGTCATCGAGGAGTTCAAGCCCCAGGTGCTGGACGATATTTCGGACCTGATCTCGGAGCGTACGTGGAAGATAGTCAGGGAAGCGATGAAAGACGTTGTCCAACCAGGGGGAACCGCGGCGGGTGTCTTCCGTGATTTTCCTATTGAAGTGGCAGGGAAGACGGGGACCGTTGAATGGGACCACCCCGGTGTTGATGATGATGCCTGGTTTATTGCCTTTGCTCCCTTTGAGGAGCCTCAAATCGCCATTGCTGTCTACCTGCAGGGGGGCGGGAGCGGGAGCACGGCTGCTGCTCCGGTCGCCAGGAAGATCCTTGAAGAATACTTTCATCTCAACACCCAGAGCCGCCCAGCAGGGACTCAGGCCGGTAAATTCATCAGTTTTCCCAGGGATTAAGTCCCACGTTTTTTTGACGAACCGGGGTGGCTTTTTTTGTTGACGCTGCCGGAAGGATTTGGAACTTTTTTGCAGAAATAAGAGGCGTTTAGATCCGTATGCTGCAGCTTGGGGTGGAGGGATAGGCCAGGGTAATGAACACCGAGGACGTAGTTTTCAAAGGAAGAAAAGATGGTGTGCTAGTTATTCTTAATGACCGTCAGGATTTTGAAATCTTAAAAATGAAGCTTCACGATAAATTGGAGGCATCAGACTGTTTTTTCAAGGGGGCGGAAGTTACGGTTGATGTTGGCCAAAGGGTCTTAACTTCCCAACAGCTGTTGGAGTTGGAACGCATCATTCACGGGACCTTTGGGGTTAAAATGATCCGGGTTGTCCACGGTGATGACGACAACCTGGTTCCGGTTGAAGCGGTGGCGGCAGCTGAAACCTTCGAGATCTCTCCAATGAGGTCTGAGAATAAAGGAAAGAATCCCCCTGTACGAACCATTCTGAAGACGGAAAGCCCAAGTGGTTTCCAGGGAAGTGCAGCGTATTTTTCCCACCGCGAAATGAGCGAGGAAAAGACCCTTCTGGTGAAGCGTACCCTGCGTTCAGGTCAAAGGGTGTATTATGACGGAAACGTGGTTGTCCTTGGTGATGTCAATCCCGGGGCGGAAGTGGTGGCGAGTGGGGACATTATTGTTATGGGAAGTTTGAGGGGGGTGGCCCATGCCGGTGCCACGGGGTACGAGCGGGCGATTGTGGCGGCCTTTCGTCTTCAGCCTACCCAGCTTCGCATTGCTGGTTACATAAGCCGACCTCCTGATGAAGATACCTCCCCACCGACAGAACCGGAAATGGCAAGGGTAAAGCATGGGATGGTAGTAATTGACCCCTACCTGCCCCATGGTCTTTGAAGGAAACACTCCCCCTGGGGGAGAAACGAGGCAGAAGGAGGGGAACTGCAATGGGTGAAGTTATCGTGGTAACTTCTGGCAAGGGTGGTGTTGGAAAGACTACCACTACTGCCAATATCGGGACCGGGCTGGCCATGGACGGACACAAGGTTGTCTTAGTTGATTCAGATATAGGATTGAGAAACCTTGATGTTGTGATGGGGCTGGAAAACCGGATCGTGTATGATATCGTTGACGTAGTTGACGGTTTTTGCCGCCTGAAACAGGCTTTGATTAAGGATAAACGTTTTGATGACCTTTATCTCCTGCCGGCGGCTCAAACCAAGGATAAGACTGCCGTTAGTCCTGAGCAGATGAAAGGCCTGTGTGAAGAATTGAAACAGGAATTTGACTATGTCCTTGTGGATTCGCCGGCCGGCATCGAGCAGGGGTTCAGAAATGCTATTGCCGGGGCCGAGAAGGCGATTATTGTCACTACCCCTGAAGTGGCGGCAGTTAGGGATGCCGACCGGATTATCGGGTTGCTGGAGGCCGAAGGTAAAGAAGGGCCCAGCTTGGTCATCAACCGCCTGCGCCATCACATGGTCAAAAGAGGGGACATGATGGATATCGAGGACATGATTGATATCCTGGCCATTGACCTTCTCGGGGTTATCCCGGAAGACGAGTATATCGTGGTTTCCACCAACCGCGGAGAACCTGCGATACTCAACAAGAATTCCCTGGCCGGACGGGCCTACCGGAACATTTCCCGGCGGATTCAGGGAGAAGACGTTCCCTTAATGCCCCTGGATACTGAACCGTCGCTTCTTGAACGGCTCCGGCGGCTCATGGGGTTCAGCAGTAAATAGGGAAAGGGGGGAAGAATTGTTGAATCTCTTCAACAGGGTTTTGGGACGCGAGGGCCCGAGTAAAGAGGTTGCCAAGGAGAGGTTGAGGTTGGTCCTGGTCCACGACCGGGTCGGTGTATCCCCCCAATTTCTCGAGGTCTTGAAAGAAGACCTTATTCGCGTCATATCCCAGTACATGGAGATCGACGACGCGTCCATGAGGGTTGACCTCTCTGGTTCCAACAACTCCGTGGCCTTGGTGGCAAATATTCCTATCAAGCGCGTCAAGAGAGGGCTGATTGCGAAAACCCGAAGGCAGGAAGAAACAGTACCCAGGTAGCCTTGGTCCGGACTGAACCTGGTCACTCGAATCTGCCTGCTCCGTGGCACAGCTCCTTGCGGCGGCATGGAGCACGATGAAGAAACGGCGGTCTAGATATGATTGAAAGACGTCTGCTCAAAAACGTCGACTTTGTTCTGATCTTTGTAGTCCTGTTCATTATGGTCGCCGGACTGCTCATGATCTACAGTGCCACCAGGACTAATGCCTGGGGTGATCCCTTTTATTTTGCAAAGCGCCAAGCCTTGTGGATGGTGCTTTCCCTTGCAGTAGTGATCATCTTCCTAGGTTTTGATTACACTGGCTTTCCCCGGTGGTCATCAATCATGTACCTGGTGAACCTGGGGCTTCTGGCCGCGGTACTTTTGGTGGGGAAGCAAGCACTTGGCGCACAGAGCTGGATCCAGGTAGGGCCTTTTGTGGTTCAGCCCTCGGAATTCGCCAAGATCATGATTATCCTTACCCTGGCCAACCACCTGGCCCGGTATGAGGGGCGGATAGAAACGTGGTGGGATTTCTTGAGCCCCTTTATTCATGTTGGGGTCCCGGTGCTCTTGATCTTGAGGCAGCCTGACTTGGGAACAGCCCTGGTGTTTCTGGCCATTCTCTTTGGGATGCTCTTCGTGGCCGGGGCGCCCCTAGGCCGACTCCTGGGGGTCTTCGGAGGGGGGCTGGCCTTGGCTGTGGGGGCTATTGTCGGCCATTTAAAATACGGGTGGTGGATCCCCCTCAAAGACTACCAGTTAAAGAGATTAATTGTCTTTGTTGACCCGGGGGTTGACCCCATGGGAGCGGGGTACCATATCATCCAATCCCGGATCGCCATCGGCTCCGGAGGGATTCTAGGAAAGGGGCTTTTTGCCGGTACCCAAAACCAGCTCGATTTCCTGCCCGAACGTCATACCGATTTTATCTTCTCCGTCATTGGTGAAGAACTGGGCTTTGTCGGTGGCTTTACTCCTGGTTCTGCTTTTCGTCCTGCTCTGGAGAGGAATCATCATTGCGTCAAAGGCTAAAGACCTGTACGGAACCCTTGTGGCTACAGGGGTTGTCTCTCTTTACACCTTTCATATCCTCGTTAATGTGGGGATGGCAGTTGGAGTCATGCCTGTTACCGGCCTACCTCTCCCCTTCGTGAGCTACGGCGGGAGCTCCCTCCTCAGCAATTCCATCGGACTTGCCTTACTGTTGAATGTGTATATGAGAAGGCGCAAAATACTTTTTTAGGTTAGTCGTCTCTGCTTCCTGTAAACCGGCGGTACCACGAAGTATGAAAATGGCAGCGGCCCCTTGATCGGGTGGTATCACGGGCTGCCGGCCCGGGGTGTTCCGGAGCGAGACCGGTTGTGCCGCAGGCCCGGGGGGCAAGGAAAGGCGAGTAGAGGAGCAACCCTGGCAAGGCAGGTACTGGCACTTTTCGAAGTAGCCAGGTCTGTTTTTCTATTTTCGCACCTCCCGGAGCAGTCCGGCTACCTGCTTGCCGTCGGTATACGGGCCGGAAAACCTTCCCTGCTCTAAGCTCCAAAACTGTGCGGTGGTGCTACAGTCTTGTAGACATTCAATGAGTTCAGGATGGCAGGTAAGCACGAACACCTGGTGTGTTTTGGCCAGTTCAGAAAGGAAGCGGCCTGCCTCTTGGGTGTGTAGGGGGTCAAAGTTAGCAAAGGTGTCATCGAGGATAACCGGCAGCTCTGGCTTGATTTCACGGATGCGACTTAAACGTACAGCCAGGAAGAGCTGCTCCCGGGTGGCCCTACTTAAACTGCTCAGGTCTTGCTTCTTGCCACCGGACAGGATGGCTGTAAATGCAGTACTGTTACCGTCACCGGGTGGCTGGATATCCTGGTAGTCACCGCGCGTGATCCCTTTGAAGATTTGGCTTGCGGGGGAAAGGAGCAGATTCCTGGTCCTCTCCATGAGTTTCTTGTGTGCTTGGTCCAGTATGAGTGCTGCAATCCGAAAAACCGCGTAATTCTCCACCAGTGGTTCCATTTCACTTCTGGCGGAGTCAATCTGTGCCTGGGATTGCAGCAGTTTTTCATCTGAACCTAGTTCCTCTACCTCCCCTTTCAGGTTTCGTCTTTGTTCTTCTGCATACTCCAGCGCGGTTCTGAGCTGGTCGACCTCTTTTTGGACATCTTGATACTTGGCCTGGAGGGCTTTTTCTGATGGGAACTGGGCCCACAGGTAGCCAAAAGCTGATAGCACAGCATCTTCATCTGTAGGCAGTACCGGGGTTCGGGCAAGGAGAACCCTCCGCAGTCTCTCGGTATCCAAGGCTACTTTCAAACTCTGGTACAGGGTGTTATAGTTGTTCTGCTTTTGTTTCAGTGCTTCATAAGTCCGCCCGCGTTCGGTAAAACTCTCCAGTGCCATCTTTACCTCTTGAGGGCTTTCCGTTGAAGCTTCAGGCATTGAAGGGTCTTCCTGCTTCAGCAGGTCCGTAATCCTGTTCTCTACAGTTTCCTTTGCTTCAAGCGCTGCTTTCATTTCACGTGCCAGATCCAGGTAGGCTGCCGCTTTCTCTGCTCCGGCAAAAACATCCTCGGCGTGGGCCACCAAATCCTCG
>SESX01000269.1 GCA_004367365.1 Candidatus Acetocimmeria pyornia | reverse complement strand
CCGGGCGTGCAACTCATGATCCTACCCGATTAACAGGCCGCTGAATACCGGGTCCAATTTTCATCCTTCGTGGTGCCGCCGCAGCGCAGGGCGGCATGGAGCACTACTACGAAAGTGCCCTAACGGCGCCGGCCTTCCATCGCGGTATCCCGCTCACCGTGGAATAATCGTAGGGATTTTCACTGGTTTCGCCGCTGCCGCCAGCAGCTGCCACCGGCAGAGCCAATTACCCCCAAAATATATTTTCCCCGGCCGAGGCCAGAAAAAGGACGACGAGGAGCATTCTCACCCTCCCAATCAATCCACAATTGAGAGTCATGAAGCCCCCCGCGCATGTCGATGTTACCCGGCCGCCCAGAACGGTGCCCCTCAGTGATCACAGGAGCAAACCAGACAAGTCCGTCAGCTGTTGTGGGTTTCGCGTCTTGCCTCGGCCGCGGCGGCGGCACGCTGGTGGTTAAGCCAGTAACCGCCTGCCAAAACCATGACCATCACTAAAAGTGGGATGGCCGTGTGCACCACCGCCAGTGAGCCGTGCAGGAAGATCAACGGTGTTGCTACTGGCCAGCATCTCCCCAGCGGTGGAGCCGATAACACCAGCTCCGCTCCATGAAATGCAGGATATCAGGCCAAACCCTGTCCTATCATGACCAACCGGGCCACCGACTCCGCCGCCCGGGCCAGGTATTCTCTCGCGTTTTCCATTGCCTCCTCAAGACCTACCGGCCCCGGGAGGATCCCCACGATGGCATCGATCCCATGATCGTAAACAACCTCTGCGTCCTCACCTACCGTCCCGGCCAGAATCACAACCGGCAATCCACGTTCTTTGGCCACCCTGGCCACACCCTGGGGAACCTTTCCGTAAACGGTCTGGCGGTCCACCTTTCCCTCCCCGGTAATGACCAGGTCGGCACCTTTCATCTGCTCGTCTACCTTCAGGTTCTCCAGGACAATCTCAATCCCAGGTTTAAGTTCGGCATCCAGGAAAGCCATCAGTCCCGCTCCCAAACCACCGGCGGCTCCCGCCCCAGGAACATCCTTGACATCCTTTCCAAGGTTTTCCTTGATGAGCCGGGCATAATAGGACAGGGCCTGGTCCAGTTCAACCACCATCTCCGGGGTTGCGCCTTTTTGAGGGCCGTACACTGCGGCCGCACCCCGCTCCCCACACAGGGGGTTGTCAACATCACAGGCCACAATTGTTTCTGCTTCCCTTACCCGGGGGTCAAGTCCGGAAGTATCGATCCTTTCAATTCTGCAAAGCTGCCCGCCCCCGTACCCGATTTCAGAACCATCCTTATCGAGCAGCTTGACCCCTAGAGCCTGAGCCATCCCGGCTCCACCGTCATTTGTGGCACTGCCGCCGATCCCCACGATCACGCGCCGGCAGCCGGCATCCAGTACAGCGCGGATCAGTTCACCGGTTCCATAGGTTGTGGTCACTGTTGGGTCGCGCCGGTCCTCCGGTACCAGCGGGAGACCGGAAGCAGCGGCCATTTCAATCACCCCGGTTTTGCCATCACCCATGATCCCGAAGAAAGCTTCTACTGGCTCACCTAACGGCCCGGTGACAGTACGTCGTTCGATCCTCCCCCCGGTGGCCTTCACCATGGCATGGACCAGGCCTTCCCCTCCATCTGACATGGGAACCTTAACAACTTCAGCTTCCGGGAAAACCTTTAAAACCCCTTCCTCTACCGCCTCACAAACCTCCATTGCTGTCGCACTACCTTTGAAAGAATCCGGTGCAATCACGATCTTCATTGTCTTGAGCCGTCCCAGGTTTCATCAACCGGAGGGCACTGGCTGCCACCCACCTCCTGTTTCTGCAGGGTCACACGTCTTTATTCGCCGCCAGATTCTTGGATTCCTTTCCTCCTTTTCCGGGCACCCTTTTCGCCGTGGCCCTTTCACGAAAAAGTTCCTGGGGGATCTCAGTTGCCTGGGGCCAAGCATTGGACACTCGAATTCCCCCTTTGACAT
>SESX01000268.1 GCA_004367365.1 Candidatus Acetocimmeria pyornia | reverse complement strand
CTTCTTTACTCAGGTACCTTCATTTAGGTTCCCACCTTTGAGCCACTTGGTTTATCTTCTTCGGGAGGACTGGGAGGTTTTCCTTTTCCCACGGTGTGCTTTGGGCCTAAAACGGAGGTCTCTATGCCTTCGATGCCAGAACCGGTAATTGAAATGGAGATCGGCAGGATGTTGGCAAGCCTTGCCGAATTTGTTCCTGTAATCCAAGTTTCTGGTAGGTGGTTTTTTTGACCAAATTTTATGCGCCGAAGATAGGGCCCAAAGGGCAGATGACATTGCACAAGGAAATCCGGACTGCTCTCGAAATTGAAGGGTGATCGAGTTTTGCTCAAGGTTCAACCTGACGGGAAGGTTGTCTGGTTCATCAACCCAGCAGAGCCCAGACCAGGGGATGGGTTCATGCCGGGGGCTGGAAGCCAAGAAGGGGAGGAGGAACTGTGAAATCGGTACTGGAAACATGTAAGCCGCGACCCGAGATCCTGGCTGGTACGTTTAACCCTGAGGTTTTCACGGCATCACTCAGTCCCATCATCGAGTATTACCGCAGCGGCAGGGGCGCCATTGATAACATTTACACCGACGCGGAGCTCTTTTTCCGGGAGGCAACCTACCCGACCCAGGGCTTACGCTTGACTCTAGCGGAAGTCTTCGGTCGAATCGCGGGTGATCGGACCGTTCCGGCCATCCACCGGCTGGAGACAGCTTTCGGAGGCGGCAAGACCCATACGCTGATTGCCTGTACACACATTGCCCACAAGGGTGAAGAGCTACGTGGTGTCATCCAGGACATCCTTGACCCCGAGCTTCTCCCTGCGTCTGGCTCAGTCGCTGTCGTTGGTGTGGCAGGCGATGAGATTCCGGTCCATAAGCCTAGAGGTGATGCTTTAGTGCCCTACACCCTCTGGGGTGAGATTGCATATCAGATCGGTGGGGAGAGGCTCTACCGTGAGGTTGAGGACGAAGCCAACTCTCATGCGGCCCCCGGCAAGACGTATTTCGACAGGGTATTCACGAACCGAAAGGTCCTCATCATGCTGGACGAGCTGGCCCAATACGCGGCACGGCTTGAAGCGGCCCGGCCTGATGGTGCCAGCCAACTTGCGGCCTTTCTAATGGCACTTCACGGTTATGCCCGCAACCACCCCGGGATTGCGGTCCTGCTTACCCTTGCCAGTGCGACAGATGCCTTCGCAAAACAGACTGAATACTTGGCGAAACTCATCACCCGGGTGCGTGGCGAAGAGGTGAGCGAAGACGATGCTCTAGGAATTGGTGAAAAAGCCGTGCAGGGCGTAACCAGCGTAGTGGCTCGTGACGCCGTCCAGGTGACGCCGGTGCAGGCCGCCGAGATTTCGTCCGTGCTCGCAAAGCGGCTGTTTGTCTCCGTGGACCGCGATGCCGCAGGGGCGACCGCTCAGGAGTACATGGAGATGTACCACCGGAACGCGACCTTGCTGCCAGAGGAAGCCTCCAGCGAAGATTTCAAGGACCGGATGGTCGCCACCTACCCGTTTCACCCCACACTTGTGGACTTTCTCAATAACAAGCTCGCTAATGCCGAGAATTTCCAAGGTACGCGTGGTGTTCTTCGGGTGCTCTCCCTTGCTGTTCGCAGCCTGTGGCAGAACAAGCAGGACGTACCGATGATCCACGCGTGCCACCTGGACCTGCGGTTGGACCGAGTGGTTAATGAGGTCCTCGGCCGCACGGGTAGCTCAGACCTGCTATTTGTCCTCAACGCCGATGTCGGTGGCGTGGACACCGGTACGCTTGAGGGCGGCCATAGTAACGCGGAACTTGTAGACCGGCGCAACCCGCACCCGGAAGGTCATCCCCTTTACGAGTACACTTGGAAAACTGTCTTCCTGCACAGCCTGGTCGGCCGCGAAGAGGGCCTGGACTCTAGGGTCTTTGGTCTCAGCGAGTCTGAAGCCCTGTTCTGTGTGTCCTTTCCCGGTCTCACACCACCCCAAGTGCGTACGGCCCTTCAGGAGATCAACGAAAGCGCCTTTTACCTCCGGTACGAGCAAGGAAAATACTTCG
>SESX01000267.1 GCA_004367365.1 Candidatus Acetocimmeria pyornia | reverse complement strand
GTTCGCCCAGCATGTCTGCTGAGCCGATGAGCTGAAAGAAGCTCTGTCGCCTAACCAGCGGGAAGACAATCCGTAGGCAAGGGCGCCACTGGCAACGGTGGGGTCTGAAGGAAGCCGAAGGAAGGACATGGAACGTAGCGCAAGCGAACCGAGGTTGGCTCTCCGGGTGGGTAACCTTGCGAAGAGTGGGAAAGCCCAAAAGCTGGATAACCCTGGGAGTTTGGACGGACGGGTTCATGTTCGGGCAGGCAGACTTAACTGGGGAAGCCCTGTACCATCCAGCATAGCTGGTAAGCTCGAACAAGCGGAGACGCAAGGGAGAGAAGATGTGGTGCGGGGTGGCAGAAGAGTCCGCAGTAGTGATGAACCTTCAGCCGATGAAAGCCGGCAACGGACTGGAGGGGAAAACTGAAGGGACGGCACCCGGAGAGGTGCCGGGCTGCAGTGGCCAAAAGCCAGTGTAGCTGCGAAGGGACGAAGATAAACCAAAGTGTATGACCGTGTAACGAACGAGCATGGTAGAGCTGACAACGGAAGCTGAAAAGCGGACGGGAACGCGGCAACCGGGGGTGACGAGCCAACTGGAGCCAGCGTCTGCTCAGCAGACTACCGGAAAAGAGCACGGTAGATTGCCCAAGAGCTAGAGACGCCGTACGAAATCCGGGAAGAAACTGCAGCCATGCACGGGAGGAGCACCGGGAGTACAGCGAGATGCAGGTGAGATGATGAAGTACTACAGCCTAATAGACAAAGTATACCGTCTGGACAACTTAAAGAAAGCATACGGCGCCGTCAAGGCGAACAATGGCGCTCCCGGAATAGACGGGCAGACCGTGCGAGCCTTCGGTGAAAACCTTGAAGCAGAACTGCAAGTACTTCATCACGAGCTCAAGACCGGAACGTACAAACCAAGCCCAGTCCGGCGGGTGGAGATACCTAAACTGGACGGAAGTAAACGTCCTTTGGGAATTCCCACCGTACGAGACAGGGTAGTCCAGCAAGCACTGTTGAACATCCTGCAGCCAATCTTTGAACCAGACTTCCACCCATCAAGCTATGGATACCGACCAGGACGCTCCTGTCACCAGGCGGTAGCCAAAGCAGAGAGATTCATGAACCGCTACGAGCTCAAGCACGTAGTAGACCTGGACCTCTCCAAATGCTTTGACCGCCTGGACCATGACCTTATCCTGCAGGGAGTAAACCGGAAGGTAAGTGACGGCAGTGTACTGCGGTTAATCCGGCTCTTCCTTGAGGCCGGTGTCATGAAGGATGGAGCCTGGGAGGAGACCCCAATCGGGAGTCCACAGGGCGGGGTAATATCACCACTACTCACCAACATCTACCTGGACCACTTCGACCAAGCCATGAAGGAAAAAGGCATACGGATTGTCCGGTACGCCGATGACATCCTCATCTTCGCCCGGACAGAAAGGCAGGCGAGAAGGTACCAGGAAATCGCCTACGATATCCTTGAAGGCGAACTCAAGCTTGTTGTCAACAAGGAAAAGACGCATCTAACAAGCGTCGAAAAAGGGGTAGCTTACCTGGGGTTTGTGATATACCCGCGTCATGTGAGCATTCACCCCGAGAAGGTGGCGAAATTCAAGGATACCATCCGCAAGCTAACCCCCCGAAACCATGGCATGAATGTGGAAGAAATGGTGAAAAGGCTGAACCCTATCCTGCGCGGATGGATTAACTACTTTCGGATAGCCAACTGCAAGAAAGTAATTTTCAGCCTCATGCAGTGGATACGCCGCAGGCTGAGGATGAAACAGATGCGGGAATGGAAGAGCTGGAAAGCGCTGCACAAGGCCCTTCGTAGGCGAGGCTATCGGGGGGAGTTTGAAAAGATATCTCTGCGGAGATGGCGGAACTCCGCCTCTCCCCTGGTCAGCATGGCGCTTCCAAATCAATGGTTTGACGAAATCGGCTTGGTTGACCTTGCCAGATATGAGGTCGGCATCTTGCATCGCTTCTATGAAAGCTAGTGACTGAGGTTTATCAGGAGCCGTGTACGTGGCCCGTACGCACGGTTCTGTGAGAGGGATGGCGCTAGCTTGATCACCTAGCGC
>SESX01000266.1 GCA_004367365.1 Candidatus Acetocimmeria pyornia | reverse complement strand
GGATGTGGCGGCGGCGTACCCTGCCGTAGCTGTTTTCGTAGCGGAAGTAAACCTTCTCCCGGCCAGCCCCGTACAAAAGGATGTTAATAAAGTGCGGGTCCAGTTCCTTTACCGGCACCTGGGTACTGAAGCCGAAGTGGTCGGCCACTGCTTTCAAAAGCTGTGGATAGTATGTACCGAAGTCCCAGGGGGCGATGGCTCCTTCCTGCAGGGACCGGTTGGGGTCTGGAAGGACCAGGTCAGGGTCAATCTCCATCCTGGTACCCAGTCCGGTACAGACCGGGCAGGCGCCGTACGGGCTGTTAAAGGAGAACATGCGTGGGGTCATTTCCTCAATGCTTACACCACAATGTACACAGGCCAGGTTCTGGCTGAAGAGCATCTCCTCTCCGCCGATGACATCAATGAGAACGGTCCCTTCTGCCCAGGAGAGAGCTGTCTCCAAGGAGTCAGCCAGCCTTTTTTCAATCCCCGGCTTGGCAACCAACCGGTCGACCACGATTTCAATGTGATGCCTTTTATTTTTCTCCAGTTGAATCTCCTCTGTTAACTCGCGAGCCTCCCCGTCAACCCTTACCCGGGCAAAACCACTTTTCTGGATGTCCTCAAGCAATTTCCCGTACTCACCTTTCCGGCCACGGACCACCGGGGCCAGAACCTGGAACTTGGTCCTTTCCGGAAGGTGCATGACCTGGTCCACCATCTGCTGCACGGTCTGCTGGGAGATGGACCGTCCACACTTGTAGCAGTGTGGCCGCCCGACCCGCGCGAAGAGCAGGCGCAAGTAATCATAAATCTCGGTGACAGTCCCGACGGTTGACCGTGGGTTCCGGGTGGTCGTTTTCTGGTCGATGGAGATCGCCGGCGAAAGGCCTTCGATAAAGTCAACGTCAGGTTTGTCCATCTGCCCGAGGAACTGCCGGGCGTAAGCCGACAGGGACTCTACGTACCGCCTCTGACCTTCCGCGTAGATGGTATCAAAGGCAAGGGTGCTTTTCCCGCTGCCGGAAATCCCGGTCACCACCACAAGTGCATCGCGCGGGATCTTGACATCGATGTTCTTGAGATTGTGTTCTCTGGCACCCTTGACGAAAATATAATCCTTCTTCATGGTCACACCCCCTGGGCTGGGACCATCCTTGGTCTGACTCCGGCACCCACAATACCGAATCCGGCTCCAGCCTGTACTTGCCCCTCTGCATGCCCTCATCCTTCCCGGGGCCTAGGGGCTGCGGCGCAACAGCTTCCGTCCTGAGGAACCTCCCACGAAAATACCCCTATCCCCCTCGCCAGGGTTTCGTTCCCTCGGCCCTCCGGGCCTGCGGCATAACCTCTCGCTCCGGAGCACCCCTGGCGTGGAACCTTTGCGCAATACCGCTTCCAATTTTCATGCTTTGTGGTGCCGCCGCACCGCAGGGCAGCACAGAGCACTAGCTCAAGCCCTTTTGCTTTTCCTGTAACCCTTTTGGCGATTCTCCAATTCAAAGATCATATCCCTCAGGGTAGCAGCCCTTTCAAATTCCAGGTTCTTAGCCGCTTCCTTCATCTCGGCGGTCAGTCTCCTGATCATCCCGGGAACCTCTTTCCTGGGAACCTCTTTCAATTCTCGCCCGACCCAGTAGTCGGCAGGTCTTTCCACCACGCGGGTGGCTTCAATAACATCCCGGATAGCCTTTCTGACCGTTGTCGGGGTAATGTGATGCTTTTTGTTAAATTCCACCTGGAGAGCCCGCCTCCGGTTGGTTTCACTGATCGCCCGTTCCATGGACCGGGTAACCTCGTCTGCGTACATGATCACTTCCCCGTCAACATTTCGAGCCGCCCGGCCGATGGTCTGGATCAGGGAGGTTTCCGAGCGGAGAAAGCCTTCCTTGTCGGCATCGAGGATGGCCACCAGGGCCACCTCTGGAAGGTCTAGACCCTCCCGGAGCAGGTTAATCCCCACCAGCACATCGAAGACACCCAGGCGCAGGTCCCGGATGATCTCCATGCGTTCAATGGTGTCGATCTCCGAGTGGAGGTAGCGGACCTTAACACCCATTTCCTGCAGGTAATCGGTGAGCCCCTCGGCCATTTTCTTCGTCAGGGTGGTCACCAGGACCCGCTGGTTT
>SESX01000265.1 GCA_004367365.1 Candidatus Acetocimmeria pyornia | reverse complement strand
TTTTCCGGTTTTGCAGCTTCCTCGATGCCCAAAACCCTTGAAAATCAAGGGTTCTTGTTCCTGAGAACGCCCGATTTTCACTCGTAACTGTCGAACTCGGGCCCGGGAAGCACGTGAAGTCCCTCTCCTTGGATAAAATCCCCGAAGTATATCGCAACGTGTTTTGGCCGACCTGAGGTGTCGGCCGCAACTTCGCTAAAGGACAGTTAACAGAAGTAAGAAGTCGGAATCACAGTTAGGTGAGACCCTATTGGAGACTATCGCAGCAAGAACGGATTCAATACAAGGACGTTCTCGTAACGTTGGCCATGGTTGAGATCTTCTGACCATATCACATCGCAGCCAAGACTCTCGGCGCTACGGATAATCATCGCGTCCCAAAAACTTACCATATACCTTTCCTGGATTTCAGTAGCACGAATCACATCATGGGCATTCGGGCTATGTACCTTCCAGTTGGCGAGGCATGATATAAGCCTTGAGGCAACCCTGATTTCAAGCGGTTTCTTTACTTTCGTCGTAACCGCAACGAAGAACTCCTGGAGAACCTGAACACTTAAGTGCCCCTGTCCAGATTCCCAAAGTTGGGCAATAAGTACTCGGGCCCTTTCATGCTTGCCTCCCGCCTCAACATCATGAGCATATACGAGGATGTTGGTATCGACGAATTGCCTTTCCAGTTCAGCGGTCATGTAAGTCGACCCGCTTCCAGTTAATGCTGCCGTTGGTACCCAGCTCGAAGCCCTCTTCCAGCAGCACCAAATGTTCCTTCTTGGCCTTCTGGTATGTCTCTTCGCGCTCTACCAGGTCGGCCAAGTATTGGGTTAACAGCCCAGATACTGAAGAGTTCTTTTCCACTGCCAGGTGTTTTACCCGCTTCAGCAGCGACTTGGGCAGTGACAAGGTAATGTTTTGGCGTTCCATACCAATCCCTCCCGTGATTAAGTGTAGCACGTAGTTGCGTGAGGGTCAAGAGGGGTCCCCATTGGGTCCGTGTAAAGAGAAAGTAGGCAAACCCCCGAGATTGATGAACTCGATTACGCCACTTCGATTACGTGAACTTTCTCGAGCTGGTATCCCAGGTACCGGCAAAGTCAGCGACCGTCTGCTCCCAGAAGGTCGGGCCGTCAACCACCCCCGCTACTACACGACGGTTGGCCAGGGCCTTGCGGTCTTTAGCGACCTGCTCCTTGCCCTCATAGCCCACCGCCAACTTCACGCTAATCCGCCTTCGCTTGCCTTCCACCGGACGGCCGGGAATCGATACGTCGTCACCTTCAACGTACAGTCTGTCTACCTGCCGACCGCCAGCTGGCACCTCGCCCAGCTCAAAGATGGCCCGGCGGCGGCCCTCGGCCATTCGTTCCGTTACGGCCCCGGCCTCCTGGCAGGCCTCCCAGACCTCCATGTGACTGATTTCCACGGTTCTCAGGGTGATGTCCGCCAAAAGCGATGCCGTACGGTGATAGGGAAGCTCGACAGCTATCCGTATGGCCAAAGCTACCAGTAGGGGCGATAGACGACTCCTCGGCTTTAGGCCTAACGCCTCGTCCAGTAAGAACCGCCCCTTGCCCGTCTCGACGTCCCGGTAGTACCGCCGCTTGATCCTCAGCTCCCCAAAGGGCGTTACCAGGGTCCGTTCCTTGAAATGCACCACCTTCAACCGCTTCCGGTCCCGTTCCCGCATCAGCTGCTCGTCTATGCGCTCATAACAGGCCCCCAGCAACCGGCATGTCACTTCCTGCACCAACCGGAACAGGCGGGCCTCCAGCTCAGCGTAGTCCTCCACCTCCGTTACTAACTCATATATCCCCCTCGCCAACAGCAGGACTACCTCTACCGCTTCTCGAATGTACCACATCAGAGACCTCACCTCTTTCCTTGGGGGTAGGCCGTCCTCTCGGACAGCCTCCGGTGAGGTCTCTTCTCCTTTTCGACCTCACGTACCTACCTTAACTTTACACGCTCCCCCATTGGGCCCGCATTGAGAGAAAGGTGACTGACATTTCGGGCAGCCCATTTGAATTCTACGGGCTCGAGACGGCTCAGGAAATGTTACCGGGATCCTGATCACTCTTGTCCTGGTGATTTCCAGCGGTAAGCTGGGTCGAAGGGCCGCTGGTT
>SESX01000264.1 GCA_004367365.1 Candidatus Acetocimmeria pyornia | reverse complement strand
GCTACCAATTTTACACCATTCACGACCAAAAGAGTTTTCAGCCTACCTATGAGGGATTGAAACCTACGGCCCGGACGGGCGGCTGATGCGGCCGGTGCCGGTTTTCAGCCTACCTATGAGGGATTGAAACACGCTTTCCTGGCCGCGCATATACTCTGTAGTTTCAGTTTTCAGCCTACCTATGAGGGATTGAAACCATATTGACCTCCTTTGCCCCTACCGGTTTCCCGGTTTTCAGCCTACCTATGAGGGATTGAAACGCGTCCGACACTCTATTACATAATGCGTCAACTCAGTTTTCAGCCTACCTATGAGGGATTGAAACTCCAACTGCGCCACTACAACCGCAAAGCCTTGCAGTGTTTTCAGCCTACCTATGAGGGATTGAAACTACACGCCGGCATTGATCAGAAAGTCCACCCACTCCGTTTTCAGCCTACCTATGAGGGATTGAAACGTTAAGAAGCAATTTGATAACTTTCGCCGTCGGCTCGGTTTTCAGCCTACCTATGAGGGATTGAAACTCTTATAGCACTTTAGGTACGGTGCAGGTGTTTGCCGTTTTCAGCCTACCTATGAGGGATTGAAACCATAGTTTCACCTCCTTCGCCCCCACGCGGCTATGGTTTTCAGCCTACCTATGAGGGATTGAAACTCTAGGATGAGAAGTATAAGAAAGGAGGGCGCCTGGGTTTTCAGCCTACCTATGAGGGATTGAAACTCCCAGGTTAGGTCTGCTTCTACATAAGCTGGTTTTGTTTTCAGCCTACCTATGAGGGATTGAAACGCCCCCCGGGCGCTCCGGCGGTTTTAGCTTACTTCGTTTTCAGCCTACCTATGAGGGATTGAAACGGTCAAAAAGATTATGCAACGATGCGCAAATTATACGTTTTCAGCCTACCTATGAGGGATTGAAACCTGCTCCGCGACGGTAAAGGCAAAGGAGCTTTGATTGGTTTTCAGCCTACCTATGAGGGATTGAAACACCACAACCTCCATTGGTTCCGGGTCTCCAGCCTTCGTTTTCAGCCTACCTATGAGGGATTGAAACCCGTAAGTCGTTATCATCCCGTACTTTTCAGCCATGTTTTCAGCCTACCTATGAGGGATTGAAACGCAGGGATTACTACGGCTTGAGACTACTCCTAACGGTTTTCAGCCTACCTATGAGGGATTGAAACGACGGAGAAAAAGAAGCGGCTAGTTAAAAACCTGAGGTTTTCAGCCTACCTATGAGGGATTGAAACTTAACGTATTGCCCTGTCCTTAAGTCTCGCACCACCAGGTTTTCAGCCTACCTATGAGGGATTGAAACCCGTTCAAGCTGTTGCAGTACGGGCAGTTCTTGCCGAGTTTTCAGCCTACCTATGAGGGATTGAAACTTCGGTATAATGGTAACGCCTGGCGGGGTATGCTCCGTTTTCAGCCTACCTATGAGGGATTGAAACTGTGCTATCTCCGGTTTGCGGTTCTCCTGCCAGTCGTGTTTTCAGCCTACCTATGAGGGATTGAAACCCGTACTGGTGCTTGCATTCCTTGCCCCAGTACACGCGTTTTCAGCCTACCTATGAGGGATTGAAACGGGTCTGGCCGCCCTGGGCCGCCCTCACCTGCTCGAGTTTTCAGCCTACCTATGAGGGATTGAAACACTACCGCATACACTTCACGGATGGCTTCTTTGACGTTTTCAGCCTACCTATGAGGGATTGAAACTGAAGACCTTAAGCGCGGGGAGCGGAAAGGCGGCAGGTTTTCAGCCTACCTATGAGGGATTGAAACCATACTTGCTCAGGTTTTTAACTAGCCGCTTCTTTTTGTTTTCAGCCTACCTATGAGGGATTGAAACTAATGTACAGCGCATCGTCACCGGGTTTCAAATGAGTTTTCAGCCTACCTATGAGGGATTGAAACGTATTTTCCCTCTCTCCTGCACCAGCTGGCTCAGCCGTTTTCAGCCTACCTATGAGGGATTGAAACAAGTCAAGACACCACAGGGCAGGTTATCCAAGCATCGTTTTCAGCCTACCTATGAGGGATTGAAACGGGCATTTGTTGCTGTGGGGAAATGCCTATGCCAACGTTTTCAGCCTACCTAGATTCTGCTGAAAAACTCAGCCATAAAGATCCTTGAAAACACAGATAAATCAAGGGATTCC
>SESX01000263.1 GCA_004367365.1 Candidatus Acetocimmeria pyornia | reverse complement strand
TGACCGCCGCTCAGGAAGCCCGCGCCTACCGGTTGTTTGTACCTCTTGTGGAGACTTCAACAACCGGCTTGTTCCAGATTTTCATGCTTCGTGGTGGTGCCATTGATGGCGGCATGGAGCACTAGTCCCTCATGGTTACGCTCAATGATCGTTACCGTGTCAGTGTCCGGGTTGTACCGGGAGTTGACAAATTTCATCCAGTTAAGATCATCGCGTTCTGGGTAATCGATTCTTTCCTGGTAACACCTCCACCTGGTTTCCCTGCGGTACAACAGGTGTTCCACCAATACCCTGGCCACATAGACCCGGTCAATAACTTCATGGACCCGCAGGAGTTGGTGGAGGTCATCTGCCTTGGCCCGGACCAGGTCTTGCTGTAGTCGGGCCAGCTGGTCGCGAGCCAGCAGGAGTTTCTCCCGGTGGACCTGGTAACTACTGCTGATTCCACCGGCGTATTCATCCATGATCTTTTGCAGCCGTTCTTCCAGCTCATCGGCACTGAAACCATCCTCGGTTTCCAAAGGTGCCCGTACCCTCTGCAGTTCCTTTTCCACCACTGCTTTTGGGACGTCTTCCGGTCCCGGCCCTGTCAGATCCCCCGCCTCGATGGCCTCCCAGGCAGCTTCTGCCGCGAGCATGCCTTCCACCATGCAGCCGGTAACGTACTTTTTGGGCGCCCCGCCTGCAACATCACCGGCAGCAAACAGCCCCTGCAAGCTGGTACGCCTTTTGGTATCCACCCAGTAACCTGCCTGCCCGTGCCCCCCCACCACGTAGGGTTCAGACCCAGAGATCTCAACCGGTTTCTCATGTGGTTCTACTCCGTCATCCGCCCATTTCAACAAGATCCCTGGAGACATGTTTAGGTAGGCTTCCTTCAGTTTTCGGCTGGCTTCCGGGTCCAAGTGGGTAGTATCCAAGAAGCATGGTCCTCTGCCGTACCGGTTCTCAGTGACCGTCGCATAAAGCCGCATGGCTGTCGACTGATGAGGATAATTCTTCAAATATTCTTCTCCCAGGCCATTCACCTGTTTAACTCTAAACCCCTGGGCAATGGTACCTGTTGGCGAAATCACGTCCTTTACCCTTAAAGCAATAAAGCGCATTTCAAAAGTAGTCATTTCTGCTCCAGCCCTGATGCCCATGGCGTATCCCGCCCCTGTATTAGACGGAGGGTACCACAGCTTATGGCGGCAAGAGCCCTCGTTGTTAGGCCGGTAGATCCCGGCCGCACCACCTGTCGCACAGATCACCGCCTTGGCCAGAATGATATAGAACTTAGGTTCACGGACAGAACAACCGTAAGCCCCGATCACCCGGCCTTCCTTAACCAAGTAGTTGGTTACATAGACCCGGTTCAAAACCCTGGCCCCGGAGCTGACCAGGGCTCTAGCCATCAGGGGCTTAATCTTTTCGCCCATGATCCAGATGCTGCGCTTTCCCCTGGCCAGGTAGCGGCCAGCACCGTCCTTGACAAAAGGTACTCCCCACCTTTCCAAGCGCCCTGCAGCTTCATTGAGGCCTTGAGCAATGGAATAGACCAGGTCCTCCCGGACCAGGCCGGAGAATTCCCTTTTTACATACTCCGTGAAGCTCCCTGGTGTTTCTCCTGGGTTGAGATAGGCGTTTAGTGCATTGATACCTGCAGCCAAACACCCGCTCCGTTCTATATGGGCTTTTTCGACTACCAGCACGTCAAGCTCTTCGTCCATTTCCTTCAAGGTAACAGCCGCATTACAACCGGCCGCACCGCCCCCGATAACCAGGACATCGGTGTGGAGCCATTTTACAGTCCATGGTTTTTCGATCATCTAACTGATAATCCCCTTTGCCTTCAGATACCCCAGCACTTTCTTAACCGAGGTTTCTACGTCCTCGGTACCTGTATCCAGTATGATTTCAGGATTCTTCGGCTCCTCGTAGGGAGCCGAAATCCCGGTAAAATCTTTGATTTCTCCAGCCCGCGCCTTTTTATACAAACCCTTGACATCCCGTTCTTCGCACTTTTCCAGGGAACACCTGACAAAGACCTCGATAAATTCCCCATCCCCCACCAGGGCTCTGACCTTGTCCCGGTCCTCCCGGTAGGGAGAAATAAAAGCCGTCAAAACGATCAGTCCGGCATCGGCAAAGAGCTTCCCTACTTCGCCGATGCG
>SESX01000262.1 GCA_004367365.1 Candidatus Acetocimmeria pyornia | reverse complement strand
TGGTTAGGCGACAGAGCTTCTTTCAGCTCATCGGCTCAGCAGACATGCTGGGCGAACGAAAAGGCCAGCCCGTAGGCTGGCCTCTGGACTTTACGCCGCCGGCCTTAAAATTTACGTGGGGTCTTGTCAGTGCGCGGCCTTAGCGGTATTCGATTTTCTCGACACCCTTGGTATAGATGATGACATACCGCTTACAGTGGCGACATTTGATGATCACCTGGGTACGGTTGATCTGTGAAACGATTTTTCCACACTTACAACGGAGAAAATCACCTTCCGGTTCAGAAGCCTGGGTAGTAACAATTTCCGGTCTATACCCTACTCTTGCCAGTTTAACCACCCTCTTTGGTTATTGTTGAATTGCCAAAACCTCCTCTTAAGCAATCTGAAGCCACAGCGGTCTACCCACCGAACCCCAGGGCTAACACCCCGCATCCGGAAACCTAGACTGCCTTCATTTGCCCGAAACCAGGGCAATACACGCCGCATCTTCGTGGCACCATACCCAACACCTTGGGGTCATGGAATCAGTGCGGCTCAACACCTCCTCTAACCGTGTACTAGAAAGTCCGTTCCCGGAGGAATGTGGATGCGTGGCAGTCTGCGGCCAAAAAAAGTCCAGAGGCTAGCTGCAGTTCCAGCTAGCCTCTGGACTATGGGATCTCCGGACTTAGCCTTAAAGGTCTGTTCTCCGAATTTCCGTTAAAGATTAGTTCTCCGTTAGATTAGTTCTTGAAAAGACATACAAGACCGGGAAAGAGGTTGTTAAGTTGTTCACAAGGTATTTGGCACTTGGCAAAAACCTAAATCTACTTGATTGTATTCGCAGCCGGGAAGAAAATCCCTTCTTGCACAAGGATGTTTCACAAGGATATTTTTTCTGCGCCCTCTTTCGTACCGTGTGGGACCGTGACGCCAGGTTCCACCGGGTCTACGTGCACCATGGCATCGCTGACCTGTTTCACCTCGGCCATCAACGTATCCTTCACGCGGTGGGCAACCTCGTGGGCATCCGAAAGGCTCAGCTCTTGGTTTACCCCAATCTTGACATCCACCAGGACCATGGGACCCATGTACCTGGCCCTGAGGTCTTGGACCTCCTCCACCCCGCGAACCCCTCTTACCACCCTTTTCATCAGGCGCAGCAAAGACTCTTCCACCGCCCCATCCATAAGCCGGTCAGTTGCCTCCCGCACAAACTTCCAGCCCATGCCCAGGATAAAGACAGATACAACCAAGGCTCCAATGGGGTCCAGGAGCGGATAACCCATCCTGGCACCAGCAATGCCAACAAGGGCCACAACCGAGCTCAAGGCATCACTGCGGTGTTCCCAGGCATTGGCCACCACTGCCCTGCTACCGATTCTCTCTCCCAGGCGGACCTTATACCAGAAGAGGGTTTCCTTCACCACCACCGACACCAGCGCTGTCCACAGGGCCAGAAGGTCCGGTGTCTCGATAACACCCGCCCAAACGGTCGCCAGTGCAGAGTATCCGACCTGTAAGCCGGCCAGGAGCAAAAAGATCCCGACTAGTTTGGCGGCAATGGACTCAGCCCGGGCGTGGCCGTAAGGATGGCAACCGTCCGGCGGCCGCCTTGCCACCCGCAAACCCACCAGGACAGCTGCCGAACCAAACAGGTCGGAGATTGAGTGGACCCCATCAGCCAGCATCACCTGGCTTCCCGCCACAAGCCCCACCGAAATCTTTACTACCGCCATGACGAGGTTACCGATGATACCTACCCATGCCCCTGTTTCACCCTGCCGCAGTGTGTCCCACTTCTTCACGTCAAACACCCCTGTTCCATAAAACAAAACGACCCGTAGGCACATCCGATAAGATGAAGTCCCACGGGCAGTATTCCGTCCCGCTGCCGTTGCGGCCCGGCACCATTAGCCTCCCGGGCAGGCCGTTCCCTGCGGTTACATGGCCCTGATCTCAGTGCTCCTGGATTAACTCATCAGAGCAGTGTCCCAAGAACCCCGCAAGAAAACGTGCTCTCCGGTTCGCTAATCGCCTGCTCTTCCTCTATCATATATCATACTAACATCAAATCCACCCACCAGCAAGGGGGTGAAACTGCTGCGCAGTGGTGCCGCAGCTTCAGAGGCGGCATGGGGCACTACTACGAAAATGCCATTACCCGCCTCGCCCGGGCTGCTCCTCCACTCGCCTTTCTTATTCCT
>SESX01000261.1 GCA_004367365.1 Candidatus Acetocimmeria pyornia | reverse complement strand
AGGGAGGAGGTATCAAGGCCCAGCACCAACATCGGTTTTCATCCTCTCGATACGGCACCGGTACCGGTCTCCCACAGCATGGATGGTGATCTCCCTGTGGTCTACCTCACCGCCGGGAGGCCTTACCAGCCGGATCCACAGACATTCATCTGGTACTAATTCCTTAATCTTGTCGGCCCATTCAACGACCGTCACGCCGGTACCGAAAAAATAGTCCCTGTATCCGATTTCCTCCAGTTCAGCCGGGTCTTCCAAACGGTAGACATCTATATGATACACAGGAAACCGCCCTTCGTACTCGTTCACAATGTTGAAACTCGGGCTCGAAACATAACCGGTAACCCCAAGCCCGCGGGCTATACCCCCGGCCAAACAGGTTTTTCCCGTACCCAGGTCTCCTTCCAGGCAGACCAGGTCCCCGGGGAGGAGGATTTGGCCCAACCGGCGTCCCAGTTCAAAGGTCTGTTGAGGTGATTCTGTCCGAACCAGAAGCAAGATCCGACCCTCCTCCTTTAATCTTTGACAACTGCGGTCAGATCCCTTTTGCTCTGGGATCCTGTTAGTATCGTCTTATTGGGCCGCAAAATTATGCCCTTTCCCTCCCCCGGACACCGCACCCGGCAAAATACCCCAGGTTGTCCCCCGCATCCGGAAGGCTGTGACTTTAGCCGGTGTCTGGGTGTTATTCAGCCTTTATTCTACCTTTCCACTCCACCTCCTGGATTCTACCTTCAGTACCAGCCAGAACCCAGACGACCCGGCCCAGCTCAGGGCAGACCTGGTGATCCACTCGGCCGCCAGGCACCGATAGTGTGCCTACTTCCCACTACCGGTGTTTCTTTCAGCTTCGATAAGTTCTTGAAGCTCAGACGGCAGCTCAATGGTGACCTGGTTGTACCCGGTGAAATCCATCCTGGTCACCAGGTCGACCTCCCCCATCTCCTGAATATCTAAGGTCATGTAGAGAACATATCGGTACGGCAACAGGTCATGCTTTCCTACCCAAACCTCGTACCCTAGGTCCTTGTAGAGATCAGGGGTCGTCTGTGGTGGTAAGAGCCCGGGGAAATTATCCAGGGCCTTTTCCATGTCCGGAACCACCGAAATAACCTTCACCGGGATCTTTCCCAGGGTATTATCCTCGAGGAACTGGGCCTCCTTGATGCTGTTCTTGATGCCCTCCATGGCCTGGGCCGGGTCGTAGGGCCTCTGTCTGGCCAGGGACACAAGAACTTGGGCCATCATCGGGTTTCCCTTGGCTGATACCCAGCTGCCCGTATTCGGGTCTTTAAGATAAACATCCTGCTCCTTGAGGTACAAAGAGAGTTCAAAGGGGCCATCACCCCTGCCCTGGAGCCGGATGGTAAGGTACTGCTCAAAGCCCTCACCTGTCACTGTTCTGCCCTGGTAACTGGCAACCCCTTCACCGTTAACCTCCAGAATCCCGTCAAAATTGACGCTCTTGGTTTCATTGGCTCTTGCAGCCGACTGGACCAGAAGTTCTGCGGCACCGAGCCCTTCGCTGAGATCCTTGCGATCCCCGCAACCACTGAACATGAAAGCCGTCAAGAAGAGAAAGAGAGCGAAAACCACCGTACGTTTTCTCAATTGAATTTCTCCCATCTTTAAGTGTTTAGCTTAGCCTCCCTTAAGATCACGATCCCAGGAACCACATTTGCCTTCCACCTGCTTGCTACCTTTTTTGCCCTTCCGTCACAGCCGTCACGACCACCTTTTTCCATAAAATGGACAGTAGACTAAAGCCTTTATTTTTCGGTCGGCGGCTTCATTGTGCCACCACCCCTTTCAATACGGAAGGACACTTTTCCTGCCGAATCCCTCGCAACCAGCAGATCTCCACCGGGCACCACATCCCAGAAGTATAAACACCCGGGATACGGGAAATAATGGTAAGGAAGAGGGGAAGGGGGGCTTGGTGGTGAAACACTACTCCGCCAGGGAGAAAATAGAAATCTACGCCCAGCTCGGCGACCTGAAAGAAGTTGATTACAACACCCTGCTAGCAGTTGCCGCACTCATTGAACTACTGATGGAAAAGGGCCTCATTAGCGCCGGTGAGTTGGCCCGCAAAGCACGCAGCTTGGAACTCCAAGGTCTTCAAGAAGTCTTTAGGGAATCTTCCCCTTAACAGGCAAACATTCCGAGAATACCATTTTCCCCCTCGCCAGCGCTAACCCTGGCACC
>SESX01000260.1 GCA_004367365.1 Candidatus Acetocimmeria pyornia | reverse complement strand
TGAGCTGGCCGGGGCCGACGACATTCAGTACATCCTGGGGCTGCACGAGGGAGTGGTGGTGGCCATGGCAGACGGCTACTACCGTGGTGGCGGCGGTCCCGGGGTGGTTTCCTTGCACACCACCATGGGAACGGCCAATGCCCTGTCCATGTGCCACTCCGCCTCCAAGGACAGGTCGGCGGTGGTGGTGACGGCAGGAAACAAGAGCAGCCGTATTCTAGGGCGAGACTGCTTCTGTGAAGCCCCCTTCCATATCGCTGACCTCCCCCGCCAGTTTACCAAGTGGTCCTGGGAAGTTACCCGGCCTGAACGGATCCCGGAGGCCCTGGTGCGGGCGCTAAAGGTGGCTACTGCTCCACCGGCGGGCCCGGTTTTCCTTTCCATTCCAGAGGACCTCCTGGCGGCCGAGGGAGACTTCGAGGTTGGTGACCCGAAGCGTTTTTTCATAGGGCCCACGGTGCGGGGGGACCAGGCCAGGATTGAAGAGGCGGCCCAGATGTTGAAGGAGGCCGAGAACCCGGTATTGCTCATGGGTAACGAGGTTGGCAGAATGGGGGCGCTGCAGGAAGCCGCAGCGCTGGCCGAACTCGTGGGCGCACCGGTGGTTACCGAGGAAAAGATGGGTCTGACCAACCTCAATTTCCCCGCGGACCATCTCTTGTACCGGGGGACTTTCCGACCGGAACTGGTTTCAGGTGCGGATGTCCTTCTTGCAGTTGGTGCGGGGATGTTCACCGAGTTTGCGCCCCCCGAAAAACCCTGGGTGCCTGGAGCCACCAGGGTTATCCACATCCACCGTGACCCGTGGGAGATCGGGAAGATCTACCAGGCCGACGTGGCGGTGGTGGCTGATGCCCGCTCTGCCCTGGTTGACCTGTACTCTGCCCTGGATGGGCTTCTGGATGAGTCCACCCGAAAACACTGGGCTGAGCGGTTAGAGTTTGAACGCCGACGGGGCCTCGAGGCGGCTCGGGCCCGGGAGGAGGAGATGAAGAAGGGGTGGGGAGATGTCCCCATCAGGCTGACCCGCCTCCTTGCGGAGCTCAGGGCGGTGGCCCCCTCCAATACCGTGGTGGTCAACGAGGGGATCATGGCCAGCCCGTACCTGCAGAAGTACTTCCCCATGAATGAGCCTGGGAGCTACCATGCCACTGCAGCCAGTTCCCTGGGCTGGGGTTTCCCGGCCGCGCTGGGGGTGAAGCTGGCCCAGCCTGAGCGTCCGGTGGTAGCCTTTGTCGGGGACGGGTCTTTCTGTTTCACTCCCCAGAGCCTGTGGACAGCGGCCCGCTACCGCATTCCCGTGGTGGGACTTATCGTCAACAACAGGGCCTACATGGCTGTAAAGGCGGCGACCATTGGTTTCGGCGGGAAGGCTGCCCGCCGCAGGGTCTACCCGGGTTCGGAACTAGTGGACCCGGCGGTAGACTTTGTGGGTCTCGCCCGCAGCTTCGGCGTGGAAGCCAAGCGGGTAGTTGAGCCCACAGAGCTCAGGCCGGCCCTGGAAGGGGCCTTTGCCGCTGGTGGTCCAGTCCTGGTGGAAGTTGTTATTGAGCCGAAGGATACCGAGAAGCCGGTGGTGTAGTATTCCTGACGTGAGGTGGAAGAGTATGAGAGAACCCCTTAACTTTGGCTATGCCGGTCGCCTCCTGGAGGTTGACCTGGAGCAGGGAAAGGTGGAAACTGTACCCTTTGACCGTGAACTGGCTGCCAGTTACCTGGGTGGTAAGGGGCTGGGGGCCCGGATCCTTTACGACCGCCTGGCCTGCGGGACGGATCCCCTCTCACCGGGTAACGTGCTGGTTTTTGCTACCGGTCCCTTGACCGGCACCCCGGCCCCGACGTCATCCCGGGTTCTGGTTTGCACCAAGAGTCCTCTGACCGGCTTATGGCTGGACAGTAATGCTGGTGGGTTTTTCGGGCCGGTGCTCAAGAGGGCCGGCTATGATGGGGTGATTCTCACCGGCGCCTCTTCCAAGCCGGTAATCCTCATCATCGATGGCAAAGGGGTGAGGTTGGAGGATGCTTCTGAACTGTGGGGCCTGGATACCTTCGAGACCCACCGGCGCTTGAAAGAACGCCTGGGGCGAACCTACCGGGTGGCAGCCATTGGACCGGCTGGGGAACAGCAGGTGCCCCTAGCTGCCATCATCACTGAGGGCCGGGCCTTCGGCCGTGGTGGGGCCGGGGCGGTGATGGGCGCTAAGAATTTGAAAGCGGTA